>CANRBR010000001.1 GCA_947628915.1 uncultured Bacilli bacterium
GAATCTCGTCGGAACCGCCATTTTTTTGGCACCATAGCTCAGTCGGTAGAGCAGAGGACTGAAAATCCTTGTGTCGCTGGTTCAATTCCCGCTGGTGCCACCATTGTGAACGTTCAAAAGTCTTTGTAAAATAAGGCTTTTTATTATTATAAAATTTGTGGACAAAAAATCCCCGTTAAATTCTGTGGACACTGTGGACAAAATGTGGACAAAACAGATAATGTTTATTTTATTTTGTATTTAAATGTGGATTATTATGCACTATACTTATAATATACTTAAATTGACTTTTGAAGTTTTAACTGCTATAATTCTAAGTAGTTTTCTAAGGAGGGGATTATATGTTACGAAAACCTAATACAATAAATGAAATGAAATATTTTAATTTTAGTTTTGAACCTGGAAAAGAAATTTCAAAAAGGATTAGCATCAACTCTAACGAACCTTTAGTTAGTATTATTTCTATATATAATTGCAATTCTGATAACTTATATATTGACCAAGTATTTAGAACCTTAAAAAATCAAACATTTCCATACTTTGAATGGATTATAATAACTAATAGCGATGTCTCAGAAAACGATAACTTATTTAAAAGTAAAGACTTACTTAAAGATAAAAGAGTTAAAATAATAAAACAAGACTTTACAACAGTTTCAGAGGCAAAAATGATTGCTGCCAATTTAGCAAAGACTGACTTACTTTTTATACTTGATTTTAAAAATTTAATTGATAAAACATTGTTAGAATGTGGATATTTTGCCATGAAATTTAATCCTGATGCAGCTTTTTCATTTTCTAGAGTCGTAGAGTTTGGAGATAATGAGCAACTACACAATACCAAATTTAGTATAAGTGAAGAAAAAAGAAAAAATATAATTCCATCAAGTGTATTTATTAGAAAAGATATATTTTTAAAAGAATATGCTACATTGGGTAACGACAATTATGAAGACTGGTATTTATGGCTTAAATTACTTTCTAAAAAGTTTGTACCTTTAAAAATGGGATATTATGGATGTTGGCATAGAAATTTGAAAAAAACTCCAAGAAAGCCAAAATTAATATCTGATGAAGAGGCAAGCGAAAAAATACTTAAAATTTCAAAGGAAATAGATTCTAAACTTGAGATAATACAATTCGATGATAGTTATGAAGTTGATTATAAAAATGTACCTGAAAAAATCGACTTAAAAAGAAAAAGTATAGTTCCAGATGACAAGACTAAACGAATTTTATTTATTTTACCATGGTCTGTTGTTGGAGGTGCAGATATATTCAATCTTAATTTAATAAAAGGATTAAGACAAAAAGGGTATGAGATAAGTGTAGTAACTACTCAGAAATGCGACTATGCATTAAGACAGGGCGTTGAACAATATGTTGATGAGTATTTTGACTTAACAAGTTTTTTAAAAAGAAAAGATTGGGCATCTTTTATAGCTTATATAATTAAAAGTAGAAGAATAAATGTTGTGTTTTTAAGTAATAGTTACTATGGATATTATGCAGTTCCATGGTTGAAATGTCAATTTAAGGAAATACCTTTTGTCGATTATATTCATGCAGAAAATTGGACATTAAGAAATGGTGGTTTTCCAAAGGACTCAAATGCAATTGCTGATTATTTAGATGCAACATATACTTGTACATCTCATTTGAGGGATATTATGTACAAAACAATGAAAAGAGATGTAAAAAATGTTAAACCAATATATATAGGAACAGACTCCGATTATTATAATCCTGAGATAAGTTTAGAAATGGATGATGAATTAGAAAAAAAGTTTAAAAATAAAAAAGTAATCTTATTTCCAAGTAGAATCGTTCATTATAAGAGACCACTTTTTGCAGTAAAAGTAATGGAGGGAATTTCAAAAATTAGAGATGATGTATGCCTTGTTATTGTTGGTGATGGAGATGCATTAGAAGATGTAAAAAAGTATGTAATAGATAATAATCTCGAGGAATATGTATATTGTTACGGAATTCAACAAGATGTTAGACCATTTTACAAAATAGCTGCTCTTACATTGATATGTTCATTGAGGGAAGGTTTAACACTCACAACATATGAGTCTTTAGCGATGGGTGTTCCAATAGTATCATCAGATGTGGGAGGTCAATCTGAACTTATAGAAAGCGATTGTGGTATTTTAATTAGACCTTTTCAAACTCCAGATGAGCAATTTGATTTTAATTATTCTGAAGAGGAGTTAGGCGAATATATAATGGCCGTATTATGTATATTGGATGAATATAAAAAAGATGATGTCAGACAAATCTGTAGAAATAAAATATTGAAAAAATTTACAATAGGTAAGATGGTATCTAACCTTGATAAAGAATTTACAAAGCTCATAGATAATGGAAGTAAAATTAATAGAGATTTATGCAAGAAAATAGGATTAGCTGAGAGATATTTATTAGTTCACAGTGTTTTGGAGAGTAAAGATGAAAGAAAAAAATACTGATATAAAAGGTTTGATAAGTATAATAATACCCATGTTTAATTCTGAGAAATTCATTTCAAAGCTTTTGGATACTGTAATTAACCAGACATATTCGAACATAGAAATAATAATAATCAATGATGGGTCAACCGATAATAGTTTAAATATAGTAAAAAAATATGCTGAATCCGATGATAGAATTAAGGTAATTTCTACAGAGAACAGAGGCGTAAGTTCTGCTAGGAATTTAGGTTTAAAAAATGTTAGGGGCGAATATTTTACATTTCTAGACAGTGATGATTATATAGAATTAGATTTATATGAAAAAATGATTAATTTAATGAAAAGTACTAATGCAGATTCCATGAGAATTAACTATGTTAAAGAAGATGAAAATTTCAAATTTATAAAATTTGGAGATATGTACGATTTAAAAGACAAATTATTAAAGAAAGAGGAAATAAGAAATAAATTGATACCATATATTTTTGATAATAAAATAGAGGCGTATACTCCTCTTTTGCTAGTCAGAAGTAAATTGTTAAATAAAATAAACTTATTTAAAGAAGACATTCATATGATGGAGGATATGTTATTTTATTTAGATTTATTATCAGAAGTTGACAGTGTATACTTTTTTGATTTACCAGCTTACCATTATATTTTAAGAGAAGTAAGCAATTCGAAAAGAAGAGATAAGTTGCTTGTAAATTTATATGATACTTTAAAAGTTGTAAGATATGTAGAACAATTTCTCTATTCGAAAAAATATTCAAAAGATATTTATGACCAAGTATATTTTATATACTCGACTATGATTATTAAGTATTTATTAAGAACATTTCAAAAAGAAGATGATTATTTTTTAAGTTATGAGGATATTGTAAAAATTTTAGATAATGTAGAGGTTAAAAGAATTATAAAAAAGGTTAAAATTTGTTCTGAAAATGAATATATTAATAATAGTTTTAAGTTAATTAGTTCAGGAAATTATGATGAATTTTACAAGTATGCACTTAGTATTAAGGATATAAAGATATAAAGATACGAGAGATTATAATGCTTTTATTATAATCTCTTTACTCAAAAATTTTAGTTATACTCGGATAAATACTAAAAAATATTAACAAAAGTGTTAAAAATAATTGACTTAAATTAAAAACTATGATAACATTAATAATGTCTAAAAAACCTGCAGTTGGAAAGCGCGATATAGTTATGCGCTCGTAGCTCAGTTGGATAGAGTGTTTGGCTACGAACCAAAAGGCCGGGGGTTCGAATCCCTTCGAGCGCACCATAAATTTTCGGAAAATGGCTCAATTTGGTAGAGCACTACATTTGGGATGTAGGGGTTGCAGGTTCAAATCCTGTTTTTCCGACCATTTGATAATTAACCCTTATAAAATAAGGGTTTTAATTTTTTTAGGTACTATTTAGGTACAGTTTTTTATAAATTATCTAATATATTTATTATTTCATTTTGAATAGTAAGAAATTAAATGCAAAAAAAGGCTTTTTTTTGAGCCTTTTTTAGCAAATCTTATATTTTAATATCGTCATACAACTTCCAAAAGTCATATTCGTTAATATTAAATGAAGTTCCATGGTCATATATTTTGCCTTTTTTATCGCCAGCCCTGTATATTCCAAGTCTGAAAGTAACGCATATAGTTCCATCTTCAATAAGATTAATGAGCGTTTCAAAACCCTTTAACTTATAAAAATTAAGTTTGTAGTATTTGAAATATTGCCATCCGTTTTCTTCTTTGATGTATGCTTTAAAGAATGCCATATATTTTAATTTTCTATATAGTTTTTCTTTTAAAGTATCAAAATCCCAATATACTTCATTTTCAATCAATACTTTATTTTTATCATAGATTTCTAACAATAATTTCTCGTTTGTCCTATCTACTTTTAACTTAAAGTAATAGTATAAGCCTACCTTTTTCATTATTTTTGTATTTAATGTAGTATTTAAAACATTATACATTTTTAACATGGAATCAGGGTATCCGTATTCATCTTTTAGACGCTCTACTTCGTGATAATGCGGGCCATCTGGAACACAACTAAATAGACATGTATTACTTCCTGAGTGTGCTCTTTTGGTTTTTATTTCTACACCGAAGTAATCAGGTATTTCAAAATCGTTTCTGTTTAAACCAATTAACTCTTCAAGTGTATTGCCTATTCCTCCAAGTCCTTTGCAGCAACTTTTTACCCATCCCATCTTTTTGATTTCTTCAAACTTAATTTTTAAATCATCAAATACATTAACGCTTACATTCATTTTTTTCACCTCCTCATATATATCATTCTACAAAACTTTTCAATTTCCTTTTTTTTCTTGAAAAAAATTTAAAAAATTGCAAAAAAATTTAAAAAAATCATAAATTTCTTTAAATTCTTAAAACTATGATATAATTTATATAGGTGATAAAAATGGATAAGTCTATTGAACTTCAAGTAATAAAAAATATGTCTAAAAAAAATGATAATCTATCTTCGTATGCCTGTAATGATAAAGATGCAATAAGATTTAAAAAGATAGATGTTGATTTTAGACCCTCCTTTTTTAGAGACATAGATAAAATAATATATTCTTTGTCATATATTAGATATATAGATAAAACTCAAGTGTATACAAATAACACAAATGATATGATAAGTAAAAGGATGACACATGTTCAAATGGTGAGTAAAATCGCTCGTACGATAGGTCGTGCCTTAAATTTGAACGAAGATTTGATTGAGGCTGCCGCATTAGGTCATGACTTAGGTCATGTTCCGTTTGGACATGTTGGAGAAAGTATTCTAAATGAAATCAGTTTAAGATATGGTGAGGGATATTTTTGTCATAATGTTCAAAGTGTTAGAACACTCATGAATATAGAAAATCATGGTAAAGGTAATAACACAACTCTTCAAGTATTAGATGCGATATTTTGTCATAATGGAGAAATGTTAGAAGGTGTATATTATCCTGTAAAAAAGACAAAAGAGCAGTTCTTAAACGAATATAATGAAAGTTATAAAAATAAAGAAATTTTAAAAAAAGTAAAGCCTATGACTTTAGAGGGATGTGTCGTTAGAATAAGTGATGTTATTGCTTATATTGGAAAAGATATAGAGGACGCAATTAGATTAAATAAAATAAGTATAGATGATATACCACAGAATATATTAAAAACGCTTGGTAAAAATAATTCTGAAATAGTAAATACAATAGTTACAGATATTATTAACAATAGTTTTAATCATAATTATATAAAAATTTCAGAAAACATTTTTAATGCTTTAAGTGAACTTATTGAATTTAATTCTAAAAACATTTACAAAAAAGCAAACACTAAAGAACAAATTGATGAATATACAAAAAAATTTAATAAACTTTTCGATTTATATTATGAACATTTGTCAAATAATAAAAAAGATTCTGATATTTTTAATTTATTTATCGATAATATGGATAAAGATTATATAGAAAATACTTCTAATGCTAGAAAAGTTATAGACTTTATAGCTGGAATGACAGATGATTTTTTACAACTTCAATACGACAAATATTTTAAATAGTGTAAACTATTTAAAAAAGTTTTCGTACGAGTTAATATTTCACATTTATTGTGGTATAATATGAGAGTGATGTATAGATGAAAAGAAGAAAAGTAAACAAAAATAGCAAAAATTTATTTTATAAGATACTAAGTGCTGTATTAGGTATTACATCTGCTGTGCTGTTAGGACTTTTATTATACATGGATTTATTACCTAATAAATATATGATAATATTAGTAATTGCAATAATTGTATTTGATGTATTTAATATAGTTCTATTAAACATAAAAAAACTAAAAAAGAAAATAAAAAAGACTATATCAGTTTTTTCACTATTAGCAATTCTAATAATGCTCATAGCTGTATTTTATTTATCAAAAACACTTGGTGTTTTAGTTGGCAATGGTGATAGCAAGTATAAACTAGAAAACTATTCGGTTCTCGTTTTAAAGGATAGTAAGTATAGCAAATTAGAAGATATAAAAAACAAATCAATTGGATATTATGAAAATTCAACTGGTGCAAAAGCATCTTTAGAATATTTAGATAAAAAAATTAAAACGAATTCTAAATCTTATAAAGCATCTGATACTTTAGTTTCTGATTTGCTAAATTCTAATGTTGATGCTATATTAATCGAAGATTCGTTAATAGATATTGCAGAAGAGGAACACAGTGATTTTAAGGATAAAACTAAAGTTATATTTACTTTTTCTATAAAAGTTCAAGTTGAATCTACTTTAAAAGATGTAAATGTAACAAAAGAATCTTTTGCAGTTTATATAAGTGGTATAGACACTTATGGTAAAATTTCTTCTGTATCTAGAAGTGATGTAAATATAGTTATGGTAGTAAATCCGACTACTAGGCAAGTTTTATTAATATCAATACCTAGAGATTATTATGTTCAGTTACACGGCACAACTGATAATAAAGATAAATTAACTCATGCAGGTATATATGGAATTGATATGTCAATAAAGACAATAGAAGATTTGCTAGATATGAAAATAAACTACTACTTGAAGGTAAATTTCACATCAGTTATAGATATCGTCAATGCCTTAGGTGGATTAGATGTATATTCAGAATACACATTTATCTCATATTCAGGTTATAGTTTTAAAAAGGGTTATAACAAGGTAAATGGAGAACAAGCATTAGATTTCGCACGAACAAGAAAGGCGTTTTCAAGTGGCGATAGACAAAGAGGTAAAAATCAACAAGCTTTAATAGAGGCTATAATAAGAAAGGCTACAAGTAAATCTATTATTACTAAATACAGTTCATTACTAGATGCAGTAAATGGTAAATATCAGACAAATATGAGTGTTAAAAAGATTACATCTCTTATAAAAAAACAATTAAATGATATGTCTCCTTGGACTATAACATCATACAGTTTAACCGGAAAAGATTCTAATAATTATACTTATACATATAATCAACTTTTGTATGTTATGGAGCCAGATGAAGAAAGTATAACCGAGGCAAAAGACCTTATAAAAAAAGTACTTGGTGATGAAAAACTCGATAGTTCTTATAATGAAACAGTAGGTAATAGTAATACTGTTACCAAAGTTCCACAGAAACCTACTCCTGCACCTAGTCCAGAACCACCAAAAGAAGTTCCAAAAGATGTAGAAGATAACGATGAAGATAAATCAGATGAAAAGGATGAAAATCAAGATGTATCTGGTGATGAAAACGATGATATTTTAATACCACCTATTGAACAACAGGATGGTAATGATACTGATAAGGATAGTGAAGATAATAATCCTAATAATAATGATTCTAGTAGTGGTGATGAAGAAGGTTCAGATGATAGTATAGAATCTCTTATACCACAAAGTTAAAAGAGTATACAACTCTTTTTCTTTAAAAATGTTAAAATCTCTTTACACACTCCTAATTAAAATGATATAATTTGTTTAGAGTAATATCCATATCATAAACTAGAGGTGGTTATATGTTATTTAGAAAAGCAATTCTTATAATACATGGTTTTGCTGGAGGTACATACGATGAAGAGGATTTAGCAAACTATTTAGAACTCAATAGAAACTTTGATGTATTTCAGTTCACACTACCAGGTCATAATAGGAATTTAAGCAAGGCTAAATATAAAGATTGGATAGATTATAGTGAAAGTAAAGTAAAATGGTTGATAGATAATGGATACGATAGTATTTATCTTATAGGACACAGTATGGGAGGAGTAATTGCTACATATATAGCATCTAAATATAAAGAAGTAAAGAAACTTGTACTTGCTGCTCCCGCATTTCAATATTTAGATGTTGTAAAAGATGATCTAAATGTTACCGATTCTTTAAAACTTGCTCCTAAAATAATTAACACCTATGGTAAGGATGAAGTAATTGCTAGATTTTTAAAACTTAATATTAGTACTATAAAAGAGTTTATTGAGCTTGTAAAGAAATATTATGGTACACCTAAAGATATAACTTGTCCTATATTGATATTACAGGGTAAAAGTGATAATTTAGTTCCTATCTCATCTTCAGAATATGTATATAAGAGTGTTAAATCTAAAATAAAAAAATTAGTTTATATAGATGGCGCAACACACGACATATTTAAAAGTAGTAATAATTTAACAATATTTAAAACTGTAGAAGAATTTTTAAAACATGGTACAAAAGGAGGAATTGATAATATATGACAGAAGATGAAGCAAAGAGGGCACTTTTTCAAATACACTATGAATATATGACACATACTCCAAAAGAACGCTTAGCTCTATATGATGAGTATCAAGAAAAAAGAAGAGAAATTAAAAAAGAATTGGCTAAATTTATAATGGAACGCAAGGAAGAAGAACTAAAGAAGAAATAATTATTTTTGATTATTCTTTTTTTGTGCTATAATGTTTTTGGTGATTTCATGAAAACAGATGATTTTGATTACTATTTACCAGAAAATTTAATTGCGCAAACACCCCTAGAAAAACGAGATTCATCTAAACTTTTAATACTAGATAAGAAAACTGGAGAAATAACACACGAACACTTCTCTAATATAATAAACTATTTAAATAAAGGTGATGTTTTAGTACTTAACGATACTAAAGTAATGCCTGCTAGGCTTATTGGAGTTAAAGAAGATACTAATGCTGTAATAGAAGTATTGATGTTAAAAGAAATATCTAGGGATACTTGGGAGACACTTACAAAACCTGCTAAAAGAGTTAAAGTTGGTACAGTGATAAACTTTTCAGATGAATTAAAGGCTATATGTACAGAAGTAAAAGAAGAAGGTATTAGGATATTTAAATTTATTTATAGTGGTATATTTTATGAAATATTAGATAGATTAGGTGAGATGCCACTACCTCCTTATATACACGAAAAGTTAAAAGATAAAGATAGATATCAAACTGTGTATGCTAAAAATGTTGGTAGTGCGGCTGCTCCAACTGCTGGGTTGCACTTCACTCAAGACCTTCTTAGTAAAATAAAAGAAAAAGGTATAAAAATAGAATATATTACTTTACATGTAGGTCTTGGAACATTTAGACCTGTTAATGTAGAAGATGTAACTAAACACAAGATGCATAGTGAATTCTATTCTATGAGTAGTGAGACTGCTAAAGTATTAAATGAAGCAAAAAAAGAAAACAAAAAAATAATAAGTGTTGGAACTACAACTACTAGAACACTAGAGACAATAATGAGTTTGTATGGTGAGTTTAAAGAGTGTAGTGGATGGACAGATATATTTATATATCCTGGATACAAATTTAAAGCAATAAATTCTTTAATAACTAATTTTCATCTTCCAAAAAGTACACTTATAATGTTAGTAAGCGCACTAGCAGGTAAAGATAATATTATGAGGGCATACAAAGAAGCAATAGAAAAAGAATATAGATTCTTCTCATTTGGAGATAGTATGTTTATACGTGAGGAGGATTAGTATGGTTATTTGTATAGTAGGACCTACTTGTGTAGGTAAGACAAAATTAAGTGTAGAACTTGCTAAAAGGTTAAATGGTGAGGTTGTTAATGCAGATAGTACTCAAGTATATAAAGAATTAGATATCGCTACTGCTAAAGTAAAAGAAGAAGAAAAAGATGGTATCCCTCATTATCTCTTTGATATAAAAGATATTAAAGATAACTATACTGTATTTGATTATCAAAAGGACTCTAGAAAAGTTATAGATGACATACTTAATAGAGGTAAAACTCCAATACTTGTTGGAGGTACAGGATTATATATAAAGGCATGCTTGTATGATTATAAGTTTGAAGAAGAAAATACTTTAAAAAACTATGAGGGTTATACAAATGAAGAGTTATATGAAATGTTAAAAAGCATTGATGAAAATACTTTAATACATCCGAATAATAGAAAAAGAGTAATAAGAGCCTTAAACTATTATAACAATACAAATAATACTTTAAGTAGTAAAGAAAAAACTAATAAATTATTATATGATACAGTATTTATAGGACTAACTACTAAAAGAGATATATTATATGATAGAATAAATAAAAGAGTAGATAAAATGATTAGTGATGGTTTGCTTGATGAGGCTAAAGCGTTATATGATAGTAATATAAGAACTAAAGCAGTTATGACTCCAATAGGATATAAAGAATTGTTTGAATACTTTGATGGGAATATTAGTTTAGATGAGGCTATAGATTTAATCAAACAAAGAAGTAGAAGATATGCTAAAAGACAGTATACATGGTTTAATAATCAGATGAGTGTAAACTGGTTTGATGTAGACTTTGATAACTTTGAAAAAACAATAGAAGAAGTATTAAAATTTTTGAATAAGTAAAGTGATTTACTTATTCTTTTCTTTATGTTATAATCACTATGTACACTAGGGAGGTAATTATGAGAAATGTCGGTACAACTGTTAGGGGTATTAGAACTCCAATAATTAAAGAAAATGATGATTTAGCTAGTATAGTGGTAGATTCATTAATGAAAACAAGTAAAAGTGAGAATTTTGAATTTAGAAATAGAGATATAGTAGCTATTACAGAAGCAGTAGTAGGAATTAGCGAAGGTAACTATGTAAGTGTAGATGATATTGCAAAAGATTTACAAAATAAATTTCCATCTAAAAATATAGGTGTTGTATTTCCTATACTTAGCCGTAATAGATTTTCAATGATACTAAAAGGGATTGCTCGTGGTATGGATAAAATTACTATGTTACTTAGTTTTCCATCAGATGAAGTTGGTAATGGAATACTTGATGAGGATAAACTAGATAATAGTGAGTATAATTTATCTAGTGTTGTAAGTGAAAGTGAATATGAAAAAACTTTTGGAGATTTTATTCATCCATTTACTGGAATAAATATGGTAAATTTTTATAGAGAGTTAATAGAAAGTGAAAACTGTAAAGTAGAGTTTGTATTTTCTAATGATCCAAAAACTATATTAAATTATACTAAAGATGTATTAACTTGTGATATACATACTCGTTTTAAAACTAAAAAAACATTAGAAGAATCTGGCGCAAACTTAGTATACGGATTATATGAGGTCATGAATGAACCAATAAATGGTAGTGGATTTAATCCTAAATATGGACTTTTAGGTTCTAATAAATCTACAGAGGAAAGACTAAAATTATTCCCTAAAACTGGCGATAAATTAGTAAGAGATATTCAAAATAGATTAAAAGAGTTAACGGGTAAAACTATAGAAGTTATGGTATACGGGGATGGTGCGTTTAAAGACCCTGTGGGACATATTTGGGAATTAGCTGACCCTGTTGTTTCACCCGCCTATACTGATGGCTTAAATGGTACTCCAAATGAGTTAAAATTAAAATACATATCAGATAATAAGTTCGCAGATTTAAAAGGTGAAGATTTAAAAGACGCAATTAAAGAAGAAATTAAAAAGAAGGATTCTAATTTAAAAGGAAATATGTTATCTCAAGGTACAACCCCTAGAAGATTAACAGACCTTATAGGCTCACTATGCGATTTAACAAGTGGTAGTGGGGATAAAGGAACTCCAGTTGTATTTATTCAAGGATATTTTGATAATTTAGCTGATGAATAATTACTACTAAAAAACATAATAAAAAAATAATAGATAGACTTAAAAGTTTATCTTTTTTGTGCTACAATATAACTTGGTGGTACTATGCAGGATTATGTAAAAGGAATATTTAAACATACTATATTTAAAAGTGATAAAGGATATGTAATAGGATTACTTAAAGTAGTTGAAACAAACATAATAGAGATGCAAGATTATGTAAATAAAGTTATAACTTTTACAGGTTATTTTGCAGAGTTAAACGAAAATGAAAAATATATTATGTATGGAGAGATTACTAATCATCCTAAATATGGATTTCAATATAGTGTTAAAGAAAGTGAAAGAATAAAGCCGGAAGATAAAGATGGAATAGTAGAGTTTTTATCTAGTAATCTGTTTAAAGGAATAGGAGAGAAACTTGCAATTAGAATAGTGGACACACTAGGTGTTGACGCACTTAATTTAATTTTAAAAGATAAGACTTGTCTATATAATGTTCCAAAACTATCAGAAGATAAAATAAATATAATATATGATACATTAGTAAAATATGAAGAATCACATGAAATAATAGTAAAACTAACTGAACTTGGATTTACTATGAAAGACGCACTTAATATATATAATACATATAAGAGTAATACTATTAGAATAATTGAAAATAATATATATAGGATAATAGATGATGTAGATGATATAAACTTTGCTAAAGTAGATGAAATTGCTTTAAAAAGTGAAGAAGATAAATATAACCTAAATAGAATAAAAGCATGTACTATATATATCATGAAAGAATTAAGTTTTAAAAAGGGTGATACATACTTATCTTATAGTGAGATATATGAAGGTGTTTCATACTATTTAAAAAATGAAATAGATAGTGATATATTTGATAATGCGATTAGTGAACTAGATGGAGAATTTAAAATAAAAATAGATGATGATAGATACTATATATATGAAGACTATGAAGATGAAGAATATATAGCTTCAAAACTAAATTTTTTAATTAATAAAGATATTAGTGAATATAAAAATTTAGATGTTTTAATAAATGAGCTTGAGGGTAAATACAATATAACATATGGGGATAAACAAAAAGAGGCTATAATTAAGTCATTACAAAATAATATTACAATAATTACAGGTGGTCCTGGAACAGGTAAAACTACAATAATAAAAGCTATAGTAGAGTTATATAAACTATTAAATAAATATAGTGAGAAAGATTTAATAAATAAACTAGCTTTACTCGCACCAACAGGTAGAGCAAGTAAAAGAATGAGTGAATCTACACTTCTTCCAGCAAGTACTATACATAGATTTCTAAAATGGAATAAAGATACAGATGAGTTTATGATAAATGAGTATAATCCTGATTATTCTAATCTTATAATAGTTGATGAGGTTAGTATGATAGATTCAAGACTTATGAGTAGTTTACTTAGAGGTCTTACAAACAATATAAAATTAGTACTTGTTGGAGATTATAATCAATTACCTAGTGTAGGTGCGGGAAATGTACTTAAAGATTTAATAGAAAGTGATTTAATAGATGTAGTAGAATTAGATTTACTTTATAGACAAGATGAATATAGTTATATACCAGTACTTGCAAACGAAATAAAGAATGATACATTAGATGAAGACTTTTTGAAAGAAAAAGAGGATTATAAATTCTTAGAATGTCCAAATGATTTAATACTTCCAAGTTTAGTAAATATAGTTAAAAAAGTTATTTCTAAAGGGTATGACTATAAAAGAGTTCAAATAATGGCTCCTATGTATGCAGGAGTTAATGGGATAGATAATATAAATAAAGTACTTCAGGATGTGTTTAATCCAATTGATTTAAAAAAACGAGAAATAAAGTATGGAGATATTATTTATAGAGAAAACGATAAAGTATTACAGCTAGTAAATGACCCTGATAACAATGTATTTAATGGAGATATAGGAGTTATTAAAGAAATAAACTATAAAGGTAAAAGTGGTAAACCAGAAATAACTATAGATTACGATGGTAATAAAGTTACATATACTTTAAAAGATTTTGTTAATTTTAAACATGGATTTATAATTAGTATACATAAAAGTCAAGGTAGTGAGTTTGAACTTGTTATAATGCCAATATCTTCATCTTATAAAAGAATGCTTTATAAAAAACTAATTTATACTGGAGTTACTAGAGCTAAAAAAAGACTTATTATATTAGGTGAGGCAATGTCATTCATGTATGGTGTTAGAAACAATAGTGAGATAACAAGAAAGACTAACTTAATAGAAAGACTACAAAATAATTTGAATAAAAAATAGATTTTTATAAATAATATAAATGTATATATTAATTTATATACAAAGTCATATTTCTAGTGAGGTGATATAATGAAAGTATTAAAGTCAATGGCACTTATTGCTGTTGGTGCAGGTGCAGTACTAGCTTACCAGAAATATAGTGAGCCAGTAATGGAGAAATTAGAAGACATAGCCGATGATGTAATGAAAAAGGCTAATAAAAAACTAGAAGATATGATGTAAGAAGCTTTATGCTTCTTTTAATTATAAAAAAATCCTGATTCGTTTTGTAAAAAAACACAGTTTTTTACTGTGTTAATAACATTAAAAGTATTTGTAGTGATATCATAATACCATTATGTATAAAGTGTAGTGACATAGGTACACATATATTTTTAGATTTAGTATAAATATAAGCAAATATAAATCCAGGTATACTATAAGGTATTATAAATAGTAAATCTACAATACTAGTATAAGAACTTACTACATGCATTGCTCCAAAGAATAATCCTGAGAAGAATATAAATAATAAATTTGTATGAGCAAACATCTTTCTAAAAGATAATCTAAATACTAATTCTTCAAGTATTGGTGCGGTAAATACTGTAATTATAAATGTATAAATAGGTGCCTCACCAAGTAATGATACAATAGTTTCTTGATTTTGTGATATCTGTGTTGTAGTAAACATTGTAACAATTAAATTACTTATAAACATAAGTCCTATCATTAAAAACCAATACTTTATATATTTTTTAAAATAAGTAACATTGTTTTTTAAAAAATCTTTTAAATTAGGAATAAAATCTTTTCTATATATATAAACTATTATGAGTGTTAGAAAAACTTCATATGAAATTAAATAAATTTGTTTTGCTACAAAACTAAGATTGTCATAATTAATTCCAAACAAACCTATAAAATCATATGAGTAAGAAGACCCTATTAAATATAAAAATAGTACTCCAAATCCAGTAAGCATATTTCTAAAATCATAATTTTTTTCCTTTTCCACACTAATCACCTATATCATTATACCATTTTTTTGAATAAATAATAAAAAAAGTTTGAAAAATTATAAAAGTATGATATAATTAATTTGTTGCAAACAAGAGTGGGATTTTCCCACTCTTTAAGTTAGTTGGAGGTATCTATGGAAATTGCAAAAAAAGTTAGAGAATTAATAGAAGGAAAAATACTTGAAAATGGTTATATTCTAGATGATGTATTATATGTTAAAGAAGATGGTAATAACTTTCTTAGAATAGTTATAGATAAGAAAGGTATTATAGATATCGAAGATTGTGTTACTGTGACACACTTGATAGACCCTATAATAGATAGTATTGATATTACTGATAGTTATATACTAGATGTGTGTTCAAAAGAGAAAGGTTGTGAATAAAATGAACAGTAAAGAATTTGAAAAAGCATTAAAATTACTAAAAGAACGCGGAATGGATGAAGACTATATATTTGACTCAATGGCTCTTGCTTTAACAAGTGCTTATAAAAAACAAACAGGCTTATCTAATGTTAGAGCAGAAGTAGATAAAGATAACTTCAATTTTAAATTATTTTCATTTAAAACAGTTGTATTAGATGAAAAACATAAAGAATCACTAGATGAAGATGAAATTCCAATGAAAGATGAAGAAATACTAACAGAAGAGCAGTTAGAAGATGAAGAGTTAGAAGATTTACCAGAAGAGTTTAGATATAGACCATTTAAATTTAATGATAAGATACATATAACTTTAGAAGATGCTAAAAAGATAGACCCTGATATTAAAGTTGGAGAGACTATCGAAGAAGAAGTTACTCCCGGAGATTTCGGTAGGGTCGCTGCAGCAACTGCAAAACAAGTAATAATCCAAAAGGTAAGAGAAGCAGAGAGAAATAATATTGCAACAGAATTTGGAGAAAAACAAGATGAGATGATGTCAGGTACAGTAGAGATGGAAGATGAGAAAAACTACTATATAAATCTAGGTAAAACTCAAGGATTACTTCCAAAGTCAGAAATAATACCTGGTGAAGAGATTAAGATGGGCTCTAATATAAAAGTATATATAAGTAAAGTAGATATCAATTCTAAAGGTGCGTTAATACTTTTAAGTCGTAAACACTTTGGATTTATAAAAAGATTATTTGAACTTGAAATACCTGAGATTAGTGATGGTACTGTACTTATTTATAGTATTGCAAGAGATGCAGGTAATAGAACTAAAATAGCAGTATATTCAGAGATTAACAATGTAGACCCAATAGGTGCTTGTATAGGAGAAAAGGGAAGTAGAATAGCAAACATACTAAAAGAATTAGGTAAAGAAAAAATAGATATAGTTAAGTATTCTAAAGACCCAGTTGAATTTATCGAAAATGCTCTTGCTCCTGCTAAAGATTTAAGAGTATTCATACTCGATGAAAAGACTAAAGAGACTATGGTAGTTGTAAACGATGAAAACTTATCTTTAGCTATAGGTAAAAAAGGAATAAATGTAAAACTAGCTTCAAGACTTACACACTATAACTTAGAGATAAAAACTATGGAACAAGTAAAGGAAGCAGGAATAAATATTCTAGAGTAGGTGAAATATGAAGAAGATACCTTTAAGAACTTGTGTTATAACAGGTGAAAAATTAGAAAAGAAAGACCTTATTAGAGTAGTTAGAACTCCAAACCTTGATGTTATAGTCGATGATACAGGTAAGGCTAACGGAAAAGGTGCATATCTAAAAAAAGAAATAGATGTAATAAATAAAGCAGAGAAAAGTAAAATATTAAATAAAAAACTAGAAGTAGAAGTACCAGATGAAATCTATGATGAGTTAAGGAGTAGATGTGAATGAAAAGAAGTAACTATTTATCTTGGGATGAATATTTTATGGCTATTGCTTTAATTTCAGCCGAAAGAAGTAAGGACCCTAATAGTCAAGTAGGTGCTTGTATAGTAGATGATGATAATAAAATAGTATCTATGGGATATAACGGCGCGCCTATTGGATATGACGATGATAAAGATATGATTTGGGAGCGTGAAGGACGTTTTTTAGATACTAAATATGCCTATGTATGTCACTCTGAACTAAACGCAATACTAAACTCTAAAATACCTGTTAGAGGGTGTAAATTATATGTGACACTTTTCCCTTGTAATGAGTGTGCGAAAGCTCTAATACAGGCAGGAATAAAAGAAGTAATATATCTAAGTGACAAATACGATAAAACAGAAGGTAATATAGCCTCTAAAAAAATGCTTAATACTTGCGGTGTAAAGTATAGACAATACGAGATGAAAGGTAAAGAATTAAAATTGGAGTTGTAAAATGACGGATAGAGAATATATGGATAAAGCTTACGAACAAGCAGAAAAGTCTTCTTGTTCAAGAATTAAAGTAGGCGCAGTATTAGTTAAAGATGGGAAAATAATTGCCCAAGGATATAATAATGTTACTGGCGGTATAAGAGACTGTAAGAATTTAGGATGTATTAGAGATACATTTAACATCCCAAGTGGGCAGAGAAGAGAAGTATGTAGAGCTATATGTGCAGAACAACTAGCAATTAGTGAAGCTGCAAGAAATGGTATAGAACTCGATGGAAGTATAGCTTATATAACTGATTTCCCTTGTCATATATGTTCTAAACTACTTGTAAGTAGTGGAGTTAAAGAAATTGTATATGATAGATATTATGATGATGTATTATCTAGAAGATTTTTAGAGGAAGCAGGCACACATATTAGAAAATTATAGAAAGAGGGTGTTATTTATGATGAGTGTATTAGAATATGCACAAGATGTAAATAAAACTGTAAGTGAAATATTAAATCTGTGTAAAAGATTAAATATTCCAGCATTTAATGAAGATGATGAGTTAGATGAAGATGCAATAATAGAACTTGATAATCTGATTGCTCGTGAAGAAGAAATGGATTTGGAATACGAAGAAGAACTTATAGAAGAAGAAAATAAGAAACAAGAAAGTGAAGTAGAACACAAACCAAAAGCGCAACCAATATTAAATAAAGTAAAAGTAAATAAAAAAGATTTAGCTAAAAAGAAAAAAGAGATGTATAAAAATAAAGAAAAACTTATAAGTAATGGGCCTGTGGTAGATGAGAGTGTAGTTACTTATAAAGATGGAATGACTATTGCAGACCTTGCTAAAGCTTTAAATGTTCAACCAAATGAACTAATTAAAAAATTATTTATGTTAGGCACACTTGCTACAATTAATAATAAAGTAGATTTTGATAATGCATCTCTTTTAGTAAGTGAATACGGTAAAGAGTTAAAAAGAGAGCAAATAATAGATGAAACTAAATTTGAAGAGTTTGAGATAAACGATAAAGAAGAAGATTTAGTTAAAAGACCTCCGGTTGTTACAATAATGGGACACGTAGACCACGGTAAGACTACTTTACTTGATGCAATTAGAAAAACTAATGTTGCAGAGGGTGAAGCTGGAGGAATTACTCAAGCAATAAGTGCTTATCAAGTAAAAGTAAAAGATGATTATATAACATTTATAGATACTCCAGGACATGCCGCATTTACTGAAATGCGTGCTAGAGGAGCAAGTATAACTGATATAGTAATAATTATAGTTGCTGCAGATGATGGTGTTATGCCTCAAACTAAAGAAGCAATTGACCACGCTAAAGCTGCTGGTGTACCAATACTAGTTGCTATCAATAAAATAGATAAACCAGGTGCTAATATAGATAAAGTAATGAGTGAATTATCAGACTATGGTCTTACTCCAGATACTTGGGGAGGAGATACTGTATTTACTAATATTAGTGCTAAAACAGGTGAAGGTATAGATACACTTTTAGATAACATTCTACTCGTTGCAGAGATGGAAGGATATAAAGCAAATCCTCATCGTTATGCAAGTGGTAGTGTTATAGAATCTAGACTTGATAAACAGGTTGGTTCAATAGTTACTATACTTGTACAAAATGGTACTTTAAGACTTGGAGACCCTATAGTAGTTGGAACAAGTTATGGTAAAGTTAGAACTCTAAAAAATGATAAGGGAGAAGAAATAACTGAGGCACTTCCTAGTCAACCAGTTGAGATAACAGGTCTTAATGCAACACCTAGTGCTGGAGATAAGTTTATGGCTTTTGAAACTGAAAAACAAGCAAGAAGTATAGGTGAGGCAAGAAAAGAAGAGGAACACTTAAAACAAAATAGTAAGAGTGCTGTATCACTCGAAGATATATTTAATAAGATTAAAGAAGGTATAAAAGAGATTAATGTAATAGTTAAAGCTGATGTAAATGGAAGTGCTGAGGCTGTTAAAAACTCTTTAGAGAAGATAGAAGTCGAAGGTGTTAAGGTTAAAGTCTTAAGAAGTAGTGTTGGTGCTATTACTGAAAGTGATATAGTACTTGCAAACGCTTCAAATGCTATTATAATAGGATTTAATATAAGACCTAATAATACTATAAAAGATTATGCTAAAGAACAAGGTGTTGAAATAAGACTTTATGATATAATCTATAAAGCAGTAGAGGATATGGAAGCTGCTATGAGAGGTATGTTAGACCCTATCTATGAAGAAAAAGTAATAGGTAATGCTGAGGTAAGACAGTTGTTTAAGTTCTCTAAAGTAGGTACTATTGCCGGAAGTTATGTACTTGATGGTATTATTAAATCTAATTCTAAGGTGCGTGTATTAAGAGATAGTGCAGTTATATATGATGGAGAGGTTAACTCTATTCAAAGAGAAAAAGACTCTGTTAAAGAGGTTAAAAAAGGCTTAGAATGTGGTATTACTATTACTAACTTTAACGATATTAAAGTTGGAGATATCATAGAAGCATACGAAATGGTAGAGAAAAAATAATGTCAATAAAAAATGATAGAATAGATAGTATAGTACAAAAAGAGTTAAGTGATATAATTGCAAATGAAGTTAAAAATCCTAATATTAAGTTTGTAACAGTAACTTATGCAGATGTGACTAATGATTTGAGTTATGCTAAAGTATACTTTACTACTTTAGGTGATAAGGATAAGACTTTAAAAGGACTTAATAGCGCTAAAGGATTTATAAGAAAGACTCTTGCAGATAGAGTGGAGTTAAGACATATACCAGAATTAGAATTTATATATGATGAATCTATTGAATATGGAAAAAGAATAGAAGATAAAATAAAAGAAATACATGATAATGAATAGTATTTCTTTTCCTGTTACAACTTGCGTAATACATTTTACATATAATGCAAAACAATGTATTGACAAAGTTTTAAAAATGTAATATAATTAAATAGGAATGAGGTATATTATGGAAACTTTAAATTTAAATGTCCGAGTAAATGCAAATGATAAAAAAAGTTTTGAACAATTTTGTAATAGTGTAGGAATGAATGTTTCTACTGCTGTAAATATGTTTATAAAAGCAGTATTAAGAGAACAAAAATTGCCTTTTGATGTAAAGACAAATGTTTTTGATGAAACAGTTTTTAATAAATTAAAAGAAGCAGAAGTAGAAATGAATAGTACTACTGAGAGATATTCTAAAGAAGATATTATTAAAAGTATTGATGATATAATAGGTTAGATATGTATAAGTTAGAATTTTTACCTATTGCTAAAAAGGACATAAGTGATATTATTTATTATATATATTATAATTTAAAAAATGTAACTGCATCAGAAAAACTAAAAAATTTGTTTATTAATAGTTTTGATGATATATTAAAGTTCCCTTATGGTTCTCCAATTTATAATCCTATTGGATTTTTGAATAATAAATATAGAAGTTATAGGGTAAAAAATTTTCTCGTTTTTTATACAATAAATGAAGAAGAAGAAATAATAACAATTGTTAGAGTTTTATATAAAAAGATGAATATAAGTAAGATATTAAAATAATCAATCAATTATTATTGATTGATTTAATTTTTTTTACAGACTCTATAATAGAAATAGTATTTGAATCAAATTCTCCATTATAAAACTTATCTATGACATTTTTAAAGATATCGATGTTTTCATCAGCTAAGTAAAATAAAGTCATACAAGATTTAACTTTTAAGTCATCTGGATAACCTAATATTTCAGTTGGGTTATTGCTTTTTAGGTTAAAAAAGGCTTCTGATATTTCAACTAAATTATGCCTTAAGTAATTATTTTCTAAATATCTTTTAGCCTCATCTAAATCTTTAATACCGTAGTAAAGTGCAGCATCACTTCTACCTAAACCTTTAAGTTGAGGGAATATAAACCATATCCAATGTGTTTCTTTATAACCATTTTTAATTTCTTTAAGTGCGATTTCATAGTACTTTTTTTGTGCTTCTACAAATCTATTTAATTCATCCATAATTTTATCCCTTTCTAATGTTATTAAAAGCACATAATTGTGCTTTTAAATTGCTTCTTTATAAACATTCTTATCAAAATTGTGTTCTACTTTATCAAGTTCAAGTAGTTTATCAGTAGAAATCAAGAAGAAATTGTGTAATAGATACTGGTTACCATCACTAGCAACCGGGTCATCCCATGTCATATCTAAGTGATACCAAACATTATCTAATTTAACTAAGTTCCAAACATGATTTTCAGATGTTATTTTATAGTTCTGTATACCTAAAGTATCTAAGTATATTGCCATAATATCACTATATCCACCACAGATTGCTTTTTTTGTAGTTAACAGATTATATGCAGTAAAAACTTTTTCTGTACTATCTTTATCGTATTCTGTATTGTTAACTATATGGTCGTGAAATACTTTTATTTTATCGTAATTACTCATAGAATCATTTACATTTTCACTAATAAATTTATCTATATAATTTTTAACATATTCTATATCGCTATCGCTATATGCTTTTTTATTTTTTACAGTTATTTTACCACTATTTGTAATATTGACATTTATTGTAGAAAAAGAATTAAAAGGGTGTACAAAACTATTAATATTAGAAATCTCGTTTTCATCATCTATAATGCTTCTAACATCGTTTATGCATCCATCGTATTTACAATAAAAAGAAAAACTGTTATCGCCACTATTTAGAATTGTATAAATCATATTTAATACTTCTTGATAGTTTTTAACTTCTTTACTATCTATATTTTGAACATAAGAATAGTCGTAATCTAAATAATATTCGTTATATGTTAATACTTTATTACTACCTTTATATATAATTTCATCTGTTATAAAATTAGCAATGTTATCTTTATATATGTATACTACTATTACTAGACAAACCATAAAACATATTTTAAATAAATCTTTCATAGCATCACCACCATCATTATAACACACCTTATATATTATTCTCAAGTACAATTTTAAATTACTTTTAAACTTTACAAAAAAAGTGCATAAGCACTTATACAAGAATTGAAACTATTAAAGTAATAATACATATGAAAATTGAAACAGAGCCTGTAATTATACCAGTTTTATTAAATCCATTTTTAATTTTAGATAGACTAGATATTCCTAATGATAGTGCGGTTATAGAACTTGCAAGTGGAAAAATCATAGAAAATAAAATTGTCATTACTTTTACAAATTCAAAATTTATCATCGTTTTATTAAAAACAAACATTGAAAACGGTAGTGAAAGAGATATAGAAACACTATTAAATATAGCTACTAATCCAACAACCATACTTGCTATAGATAGACCTTTACCAGGTACTTTAACTTTTGTTGGCACATCAATATATCCTGTTGACATTCCACACTTAACACATATTACAGCCTTATCATCGAGTTTATTACCACAATTACTACAAAATTTACTCATATATAACTCCTTTCATATAAATTATATAATGTTATTTTTAAAAATACAACAAAAAGTAAGCTATATTTTTTTTAAAAGGTATAAAAAAAGAGTAATTTTACTCCATAGAATTAACTTTTTTACTTAATCTTGATTTATTTCTCGCACCTGTATTTTTAGATGTTACTCCTTTAGCGCTTGCTTTATCGATAGTTTTGATTGCTATTTTTAATTTATCGTTTGCTTTTTCTTTATCTTTAGATGCAACTGCTCTTTCTACATTTTTAATTGCAGTTTTCATACTAGCAGCAAATTCATTATTTGCTTTTTCTTTTTTTACATTAACTAAAACTCTTTTTTTAGCATTTTTTAGATTTGGCATAAGTTCACCTCCAAGCCACATATACACATATTTTAACAAAAAATAGTAAAAAATGCAATAAAATAAATAAATTTGTTAAAAATAATAAGGGTGATTTTATGAATAAGGAAGTAGATTTAAGTAAATATCAGATAAGAACAGACCTTGCAATAGATTATGTAGAAGAAAATAAAGAACTAAAGGGAGTTAAACACAAGACTGAAGTAGTAAATGGTATTAAAGTTACAAATGTAGAACTCGATGATGATAATGAATTATCTAAGAAAAAAGGAAAATATATTACTTTAGAGTTTGAAGATGTAACTGACTATAAAAATAGAGAAAAAATTATTGATACACTCACATTTGTACTAAAAAAACTTATAAAGCCTAAGAAGAACTCTTTAGGACTTATAATAGGTCTTGGGAACGATAAGATTACTCCAGATTCACTTGGACCTTTAGTAGTAAATGATATTATAGTTACAAATCATCTTTATTTAGTAAATGAACTGTCCAAAAATTATAAAAGACTTGCAGCAATATCTCCTGGAGTTATGGGAGAAACAGGTATTGAAACTGGTGATATTATAGAGGCGATAGTAAAGAAAGTAAAACCTAATTACTTAATTGCAATAGATTCACTAGCAAGTAAATCTATTGAAAGGTTAAATAAAACAATTCAAATAACAGATACTGGTATACATCCTGGAAGTGGAGTAGGTAATAAAAGAAAAGAGTTGAGTTATGAGTCACTTGGTATTCCTGTTATTGCAATTGGTGTTCCAACAGTAGTTGATGCATCAGTAATAGTATCTGATACTATAAACTTTATTTATAAAAATTATGCTTTTAATAAAGAATATATGAAAGACCCTAAAAGCAAATTAACATTTAATAATGTAAATTATTTAAATAAAGAAATAAAAGAAAATAAATTAGATAAAGAAAAATTATTAGGATTAGTCGGTACTTTAGATGATGAAGAATTACAAATGCTTATATATGAAGTATTAAATCCAATAGGGTATAACCTAATGGTTACACCAAAAGAAATAGATTTTGTAATAGAAAAATTATCTAAAGTAATATCTATTTCAATTAATAATTCTATCCATAATCTTGAAAAAATGAGCAAAATATGATATATTTATATCATAGGAAAAGGTAAGGTGGTGAGAGAATGAAAAATAAAGGTTTTACATTGATAGAATTACTTGCAGTAATCGTAATCTTAGCAATCATAGCATTAATAGCTACACCAATCATTTTAGGAATTATCAACGATGCAAGAAATAGTGCTAAACAAAGAACAGCAGAATTAATTGCAAAAGAAGCAGAATTAGCTTATACATCATACTTATTTAAGAATAATGGTACAGGTGAACCATCAGATTTTTGCAAATACATGACAAACGATTATTTTGATATGGACTCTGCTAAATTAGGAGATACTCCTTGTAGTGACGCAGGTACTGGTGTAAAAGTAACAGGAGATAACGGAGTAGAATATACAGTTAAATATGCAAATGGAACTGTAACAGTTAGTGCTGATAACTTAAAAGATGTTACAACTAAATTGTCATCTAAATAATTATATATAAAAAGTTTAATCTTATAATGCTTACTATTTTAGTTTGCGTTATTTAACGATTAAATTTTTTTATGTCTTGACAAATGCAAATAAAATGTGTTACATTATATCATAGGGAAAGTAAGGTGGTGAGAAAATGAAAAATAAGGGATTTACATTAATAGAATTATTAGCTGTAATAGTAATCTTAGCAATCATTGCATTAATCGCAACTCCAATTATCTTAGGAATTATCAATGATGCAAGAAATAGCTCTAAACAAAGAACAGCAGAATTAGTTGCAAAAGAAGCAGAACTAGCATATACTTCATATTTATTTAAGAATAATGGTACAGGTGAACCATCAGATTTTTGTAAATATATGACGAACGATTATTTTGAAATGGATTCAGCAACACTTGATCCTAATGGTTGTGTAGATGAATCTAAACAAGAAGTAAAAGTAAAAGGAGACAACGGAGTAGAATATACAGTTAAATATGAAAAAGGATCTGTAACAGTTCATGCTGATAACTTAAAAGATGTTACAACTAAATTATCATCTAAATAGTTATTTATAGGAAAGTTCAATTTTAAGATTGAACTTTTTTGTATTGACAAAAATAAACAAAATATGTTATATTTATATCGTAGTAGAAGGTAAGGTGGTGAGATAGTGAAAAATAAAGGTTTTACATTGATAGAATTACTTGCAGTAATCGTAATTTTAGCAATCATCGCATTAATTGCAACTCCAATCATTTTAGGAATTATCAATGATGCAAGAAATAGTGCTAAACAAAGAACTGCAGAATTAATTGCAAAAGAAACAGAATTAGCATACACTTCATATTTATTTAAAAATAACGGTGTAGGAGAACCATCAAAATTTTGTGATTACATGAAAGCTGAATACTTTGATATGGATTCTGCTAAATTAGAGGGTAGTTGTACTGACGCAAGTACTGGAGTAACAGTAAAAGGAGATAATGGAGTATCATACACAGTTAAATATGAAGGTGGAACTGTAAAAGTTAATGCTACTGGATTAAAAGAGGTAACAACTAAATTATCATCTAAATAATTATTTATTTACACAAATGAGTTTAATCGCTTGATTAGACTTTTTTATTTGATTTTTTTTAATTACATGATATAATATGACAAGAAAAAGGGTGATTTTATGAAAAAGTCAGTAGTTGCTTTAGTAGGTAGACCTAATGTAGGTAAAAGTACTATATTTAATAAAATGGTAGGTAAAAAGATATCTATTATAGAAGATACTCCTGGTGTTACAAGAGATAGAGTATATGGGAGTGTAACTTATAAAGATTATAAATTTCACTTAATAGATACAGGTGGTATTGAACTAGGTAAAAATGATTTTAATAATGAAATAAAAGTTCAGGCAACACTTGCAATAGATGAAGCAGATATAGTAGTATTCGTTGTAGATGGTAAGGAAGGCTTGACTAGTGATGATTATTTAGTTAGAGATATGCTAAAAAAAGTATCTAATAAAGTAATCGTTGCTATAAATAAATGTGATAGTAAAAAGATAAAAGAAACTGAATATGACTTTTATGAGTTAGGATTTGAAAATATAGTTAAGGTTAGTGGAGAACAAGGTACGGGTATATATGACTTGCTTGATTTAATAACTAATAACTTTCCTAAATATGAAGAAGATATAGATGATACAAAGGTTAGATTTTCAATACTAGGTAGACCTAATGTAGGTAAAAGTAGCTTAGTAAATGCAATACTTAACGAAGATAGAGTTATAGTATCTAGTGTTGCTGGAACAACAAGAGATGCAATAGATACTGAATTTAACTATAATAATGAGAAATACATTGTTATAGATACTGCCGGTATGAGAAAAAAAGGTAAAGTATATGAAAATATAGAAAAATATAGTTTACTTAGAAGTCTAAAAGCAATAGATAGGTCAGATGTATGTGTACTTGTTATAAATGCAGAGGAAGGTATAATAGAGCACGATAAGCATATAGCCGGCTATATTAAAGATGCAGGTAAAGCATGTGTTATTGCTGTAAATAAATGGGACTTAATGGAAGATAAAGATAGTGCGATAAAGAAATGGAAAGACGATATAAAGGCAGATTTTGCATTTATGGATTATGCTAAAATAGTATTCTTGAGTGCGAAGACTAAAAAAAGAATTCATACATTGATGCCTGAGGTATTAAACGCATATGAAAACAGTAAAAAAGAGATTAAAACAAGTTTACTTAATAATGTTATAAACGATGCATATGAACTAAATTTACCTCCAAGTTACAAAGGTAAAAGACTTAAGATATATTTTTCTAGTCAAGTTAGAACAATGCCTCCAACATTTAATATACAAGTAAATAGTAAAGGGCTTGTACATTTCTCATACGAAAGATATCTAGAAAATAAAATAAGAGAATCATTTGATTTTAGTGGTACTCCAATAGTAATTAATTTTAAAAGTAAAGGGGAAGAATGATTCCCTTTTTTAATTTAATATGGTATTATTAAATAGGTGGTAGTATGGAAAATATTGATAATAAGAAATTGTTGAAAATAATAAGTTTGTGTATATTAATTGGAGTACCTTTTATAAAATTCTTTTCTATGAATTTAGAAATGTTTGGTATTGTTAATAATTATGATTACACTAATCCTGCTATAATATTATATATATCAGTTCCAATTTTATTATTTGTATATATAAATAATTTAATTAAAACAAAAAGGAAATTAGACATTATTGATTATGTATTTTTCTTCCTTGTTATAGCAGGTATTATATCTACAATATTTTCGATTGACTATAAAATTGCTATATTTGGTAAGGATTATAGACATGAAGGATTGTTGTCAATACTCAGTTATTATTTGCTTTTTATAAATTGGAGGTATAATGGAACTAAAGATGATATAAAATCTTTTATAAAAATTTTGGTAATTATTGCAATTTTAAATTCAATATATGCATTGTTACAAATATATACTGATTTTAATTTTATACTTAGATATTCAAATGATAAGTATATGGCAATGGGCTTATGTGGAAATCCTAATTTTTTTGGAAGTTTTATTGTAACTATATTAGGTATTATTGTGTGTAATTTTTTAATGAATGAAAAAATTAATTTAAAAGAAAGTTTAATAATAATTCTATTATTTATTTCTTTGATAAACGCACAATCTACAGGACCTTTTATAACCCTTTTAATAACTATAATATTCCTTGCAATCTTTCTTCGTATAAAGAAAAAGCTTAATGTAAAAAAATTACTAATATTAAGTAGTATATTAATATTAACTTATCTATCAATATTTTTTATAAATAAATATGTATATAATATTCGTAGATGTGAAATGTGTGATTTAAATCAAACTATAAATGATGGTGGGAATGGAAGAGTTACAATATGGAAAAAAAGTTTGGGTATCGTTAAAGATAATTTTATAACTGGTGTTGGATTTGATAATTTTTATTTAGCTTATCCTAATACACCGATACAAGGTGCGATTGCATTTACATTTACTGAAAATAATATTATTAAAGTACCAAATAATAGTTATTTGTTAGTAGATAATGCTCATAATGTATATCTTCATACACTTACAACAACTGGCATTTTAGGACTTATTCCATATTTATTACTTTGTTTAATAACATTTATTAAGGGACTTAAATCTAAAAATAAATTGATGTTTCTATTACTAAGTGGTTTTGTTGCTTATAGTATTCAAGCATTTGCTAATATAAGCGTAATACAAGTCGCACCTATATATTATTTAATAATAGGGCTTATGTTATCAATAAAAGATTAACTTATTTAAACCTTTTACATACACTAATGTAGGAGGTTTTTTATGGCTTTTTCGGATTCTTTTTTTAATAGAGTAGAGAAAAGAACTAATGTGGGTAAGGATACTATAATGGACCTTGCTAAAAAATTGCAACAAAACGATTTAAAGAATGAGGGTACACTTAGAGAGGTTATACAAACTTTAAGTAAAATGACAGGTAGGGATGTATCAAAAGAGCAAGAAGATAAGATAATAAATGCAGTAGTTCAAGATAAAGTACCTAAAGATATCGATAAGTTAATATAGTTAACTTTTTCTTTTACTTTTGTGTTAAAATATAGATGGTGGTCTTATGTTTAAAATAGGAAATGTAGAGATAAAAAATAGAGTAGTACTTGCTCCTATGGCAGGAATAAGTAATAGTGCGTTTAGAAGAATTATAAAAGAAATGGGTGCGGGATTAATAGTTGCAGAGATGGTTAGTGATAAAGCAATTATGTATGGAAATGAGAAGACTAAAGATATGCTTTATATGACTGATTTTGAAAGACCTATCTCACAGCAGATATTTGGAAGTGATAAAGAATCTTTTGTTATAGCTGCTAAGTATATAGAAGAAAATATGCACCCAGATATAATAGATATAAATATGGGATGTCCTGTACCTAAGGTTGCTATATCTAGTCAAGCAGGGAGTGCTTTACTAAAAGACCCAGAAAAGGTCTATGATATAGTAAGTGCGGTTGTTAAATCTGTTAGTGTACCTGTTACAGTTAAAATAAGAAGTGGTTGGGATGAGAAAAGTATTAATGCAATAGAAATTGCTAAAGTAGTAGAGAAGGCTGGTGCAAGCGCTATTACAGTACATCCTAGAACAAGAAAGCAAGGATATAGTGGTGAAGCCGACTGGAGTATAATTAAAAGTGTTAAAGAAAATGTAAATATACCAGTAATAGGTAATGGAGATATAAAAAGTTGTTATGATGCTAAAAGGATGCTTGATGAGACTCATTGTGATGCAGTAATGATAGGTAGAGGAGTATTAGGAAACCCTTGGCTTATAAAAGAATGTGTAGACTATTTAGAAAATGGCATACAACCTCAAGAAGTTACTTTAGAAGAAAAAATAGATATGATAAAAAGACATTTAGAACTTTTAATAGAAACAAAACCTTATAAAGTGGCTATGCTTGAGATAAGAAGTCATGCATCTTGGTATTTAAAAGGATTAAAGAATTCCAAAGAATTAAAAGAGGCTATATTTAAAACTGAAACTAAAGAAGAGTTAATAAGTTTACTAGATAAATATTTGAAATATAATAAATAATTTAGTATAATTATTATGGTGATAGTATGGATAAAAATTCAGAGAATATGGAAAAATATTTAGAAAATCTAGATAATATGGAAAAATTTTTTAAATATGATATAGAAGTTAAAAATATATTACACTCTACTTATCCTAAAGAAGAGTATAGATATAGTAAAGAAACTCTAATAGAATATAGTGATTCTCTTTTTAAAGCACTCAATGATATAGAATACTATATAGGAGCTATTTTAGATAAATTTGATTTTTTAGAGCCTGATAAAAAGTATTTTAAAAATCTTATAAGTGCATATAAAGATGAATTGATTAAAAGTGGGTATGACTTTAATAAACTAAAACATTTTCATGATGTTTGTTTTGCTAATATGCGTGAAGATTTAGTAAACAAAGTAGGTGAGAATTGTTTCGGTGAAGGTGGATGGGGAGTATCTTTGAATGAGGCTAAATCACTTAATGAGGTACTTCATGTAGTACATCAAACGATTGTTAATAATCAAAATAATTATAGAAATTTACCAGTACTTGCAAGTAAAAAAAATAATGAAGGAAATAATATAACTCTATATGGTACTCCAAATGAAATATCAGATAAAATATTTTTATCTTTTCCAGAAGCTTTAAATACTGATTATGTCGAGATAATGTCTTTAAAAGATGATAAAGTAATAATGATGGTAAGAGATGTTGGACATGCATTAAGTATTGAAATAGAAAAAGAAAATGATAAATATTATGTAAAATACTATATACCTAAGATATGTAATATAGATATGGTTAATAATTTAAAAGGGGTAAATAAAGTTACTAAAGAATCTAGATATACTGTTGGAATGTTTGAAACAACACCAGATAAACTACCTTTAGAAATTGCTGATTTTGTTTTAAAGGTACCAACTGACAATGATATGTATATTAAAGGTGGAAGTTTGTATAGAGAGGAAGGAATTCAAAAATAATAAAGACTAAATATCTTTATTATTTTTTAGGAATTCTCTTAAGATTTTAGTAAGAGCTCTTTTTTCTATTCTAGATACATAACTTCTTGAAATATTAAGTTTTTTTGCTATTTCTTTTTGTGTTATTTCGTCGTTATCAGAAAGTCCATATCTTGCAATAATAATCTCTTTTTCTCTAGGTGTTAAAACACTTAGATATTTTTTTAAATCCTCTATATTGTTTTCTTTATGTATGTCTAGAGCAAAATCGGGTGCTGGTGTCTTTAATATATCTAGTATAGTTATTTCATTACCTTCCTTATCAAATCCTACTGATTCATTAATACTTATATCTTTACTTCTTTTTTTATTATTTCTAAAATACATCAATACTTCATTTTCAATACATCTTGCCGCATAAGTAGTAAGTCTTGTGTTTTTCTTTTTAGAATAACTATCAACGCCTTTAATAAGTCCAATAGTTCCAATACTAATTAAATCATCAGTATCTTCGTTTTTATTATCGTATTTCTTAACTATATGTGCGACTAATCTTAAGTTGTGTTCTATAAGTTTAGAACGTGCCTCTTTATCTCCCAAGTTAGCCTTTTCAACATATAAATCTTCTTCTTCTTTAGAAAGTGGTTCGGGGAAACTATTATTAGAATATGCAGCAGTAAAGATATAAAAATCTTTAAAAAGTTTTTTAATAAAATTAAACATAAAACACCTCAAAATAATATATGCTTTACACATTTTGTCCTATGAAGTGTAAAATCAAATACTATATTTTATAAAATATTGCATAAAATAAAAATATTAGATAAAATTAGTATAGGTGGTAATATGGTAAGTAATACAGTTAAAGAGAATGAAGAATATTTAAGCGATGCAATTAAAAGTGGAGTAAGTGGTGAGGCAGTTAACTCGACACTTGAAGATGTTGCAGCTAAAGCAGATGAATTAGGTAAAACACCAGTTCAGTTAAAAGAATCAGTAGAAGTTATAACTGAAATGAAAAGTGATTTAAAAAAGAGTAATAGTGATGAGTATAAATCTACTTTAGTAAAAGAAAATAGTGAAAAAATAAAGAGTGCTTTAGAAATTGGAATTACTCCAGTTGAGGTTCAAACGACTCTTAATAAATCCTTAGATGATTCTAATACTAAAAAAGGTAAGAAACATTTAAATTTTATAGTTAAATTAGTATCTAAAATGAAAAAGAAGGAGTTAACACTCTCAAAAGAAAATGAAAAAGGTGTACAAAAAGTAAAAAAATAAAATTAATATATATTAAAGGTAGTAGATTGTTTGACTATCCTTTTTTGTATAAGTATAAAAAAAGAAGTTATTACTTCTATCTATTAAAAAGTTCGCTATGGCTTCCAGTTTCAAAAAGTAGTAATACTAGTTCATCATCTTGATATTTATAAACTAATAACCAATCAGGTTCTATGTGACATTCTCTACAGTTTTTATAACGCTTGTTGTTAATTAAGATATGGTCTTTGTACTTTGGTTCTAATTCTTCACCATTTGCAAGTTTGTTAACTACATATTTGAGTTTTGATATATCTTTCCCTTGTTTTTTTAATAATTTATATTCTTTATTAAATTTAGAAGTAGAATCTACTTTATATTTAGTAGTTTTAATATCCAATGCTGTTTTCATATTTTTATTCTTTATCCAAATATTCAAATAACTCATTAGGTGTGTTATATGGTTTTCTTTTACCACTTTTTATCTCTTTTATAATATGCTCGCCCTCTTTTAATGCTTTCTTTAATTTTCTACTAGGTTTAGGATTAACTACTTCAAAAGGAACGCCATCTCTTTTAACAACTTGAGCTAAAGCCATATTAATGAATGTACTCATATTTAATCCTAATCCTTTTAAAATTTCAGTAGCTTGATTTTTAATTTCTGTATCAACATTAACATTAATCGCACTTGTTAAACTAGACATAATCTCATCTCACTTTCTATTTAATAGTAACACATCCCTCAATAAATGTCAATAATTTTAACTACATACTAACTACATACTATCTTTATCTATATTATACGCAAATACTTATAAATTATGCGTTTTAAAAGTTTAAAAATATATAACTATATTGACTTATAAAGTGTAAAGTGATAAAATTAGAACATAAATTACAAAGGATTAATAAATTTTGGAGGCCAATATGATAGATATTAAATTAATAAGAGAAAACAAGGAGTTAGTAAAAGAAAATATAAGAAAGAAATTTCAAGATGAAAAGTTACCTATAGTAGATGAAATAGAAAAACTTGATTTAGAATATCGTGTGTGCAAGAAAAAGGGCGATGATTTAAGAGCGCTTAAAAACTCTAAAAGTAGTGAGATAGGACTTCTTATGAGAGAAGGTAAAAAAGATGAAGCAGAGTCTATTAAAGAAGAAGTCTCTAAATATGGTAGTGAGCTTGAAGAGTTAGGTAAAAAAGAAGAAGAGTTAGAACTTGAAATAAAGAAAAAAATGATGATTATTCCAAATATAATAGATGAGAGTGTTCCTATTGGAAAAGATGATAGTGAGAACGTTGAAATAGAAAGATTTGGAGAGCCTAAAGTACCAGACTATGAAATACCATATCACGCAGACATAATGAATAAATTAAATGGACTTGATAAAGATGCATCATCAAGAACTAGTGGAAATGGATTTTATTATTTAATGGGAGATATTGCAAGACTATCAAGTGCGATGTTAAGCTATGCGAAAGACTATATGATAGATAAAGGATTTATATACTGTATCCCACCTTTTATGATTAGAAGTGATGTAGTAAATGGTGTTATGTCATTCGCTGAAATGGATGCGATGATGTATAAAATAGAAGGTGAAGATTTATATCTAATTGGTACAAGTGAACACTCTATGATAGGTAAATTCAAAGGAGAAATAATAAAAGAAGAAGAACTTCCTATAACAATGACATCATATTCACCATGCTTTAGAAAAGAAGTAGGTGCGCATGGGCTAGAAGAAAGAGGTATATATAGGGTTCATCAATTTGAAAAACAAGAAATGATTGTATTATGTAAGCCTGAAGAGTCTATGGAGTGGTACAACAAGATGTGGAAATACACAGTAGATATATTTAGAAATATGGATATACCAGTAAGACAACTAGAATGTTGTAGTGGTGATTTAGCAGATTTAAAGGTTAAGTCTTGTGATATAGAAGCATGGAGTCCAAGACAAAAAAAATACTTCGAAGTAGGTAGTTGTTCAACTCTAGGTGATGCTCAAGCAAGAAGACTTGGAATAAGAGCAAAAGGAGAAAATGGTAATTATTTCGTACACACTCTAAATAACACAGTACTCGCAAATACACGTGCCCTTATTGCTTTAATTGAGAATAACTATAATGAAGATGGAAGTATAAATATTCCAAAAGTACTTAGACCATATATGGGTGGTAAAGAAAGAATAGAAGTTAAGATGAGTTAACTTCTTTTTAATATTCAAATAAAACTGATTTATTAACTATTTATCTTTTAACACATATATTAAATAGAGGAGTGATTTGATGAATTACGATTATAAATTTGGTAATAAATTTTATAATTATTATGATAATTTCGGAATAGAGAGTACTGAGTATTCTATAATAGCACCCGAACAATCTCAACCTGAACAACCTGGACTTGAATATATAATGTATCCAAGACCTATATTTGATAATCCTAATTATGTAGGTTCAGGTAGATTAAAAGATAAAGTTGCAATTATAACAGGAGGGGATAGTGGACTTGGGAGAGCTGCTGCAGTTGCTTTTGTAAAAGAAGGAGCTAAAGTAGTAATACCTTACTATAATGAACATGTAGATGCAGAAGAGACAAAAAGATATATAGAATCTTTAGGTGGAGAATGTTTACTACTTTCTGGAGATATATCTGATAAAAATTTTTGTAAAAAAATAGTTGAAGCAACTATAAATAGATTTGGTAAAATAAATATACTTGTTAACAATGCTGGAGTTCAGTATCAACAAGATAGTTTAGAATGTATTTCAGATGAACAGTTTGATAGAACTATGAAGGTAAATATATATGGAATGTTTTATTTAACAAAAGAGGTTTTGCCTTATTTAAATTCAGGAGATTCTATAATTAATCTATCTTCAGTTACAACATTTTATGGGGATCCACAGCTTATTGATTACGTTACTACTAAAGGAGCTATAGTTGGATTTACAAGGGCTCTTTCACGTAATTTAGCTTTGAAAAATATTAGAGTAAATGCAATCGCACCTGGATTTTTTTGGACACCACTACAACCTGCTTGTTGGGTAAAAGAAAAAATCCCATCACTGGGTGCGGATGCTGCTATGGCAAGAGGGGCGATGCCTTATGAACTTGCACCTACATTTGTATTTTTAGCAAGTGATGATTCTAGTTATATGACAGGGCAGGTTATACATAATAATGGTGGGCAAGTAATGGGATAAAAAATGACTATAATGGTCGTTTTTATTATATAAAAAATCTAAATATCGTTACACATCTTATAAGTTATTTTGACAAAAATAGATAAATAATGTAGTATATTGATTGAAAAATTGAAAATATTGTTTTAGCTTTAATTAAAAATTTTTTGTATGGAGGCTAACTATGAGTGAATATAAAATAATAACTAAAAAAGATTATTGTAAAAATAAAAACAAATATTTAAATATGATTAAACAATTATTTAAAAACGATGATTCAAAGATAGCAAATCTAAAAGAAATTAGTGAGCATTTAAACTTTATATTTAATCAAGATAATGATTCTATGCTAATTTTAAATGTTGAAGGTGAAAAAATAATTTCAATGATTAATTTTTTACAATATAACAATGTAGATAACCTTTGGTGTTTATTTAGCTTGTTTACTTTAAAAAGTGAAAGAAAAAAAGGATATGGAGAACAAATATTAAGATATGGTATTAATGAGGTTAAAAAGAAAAATGCAAAATTATTAATATCTGGTATAGAAAAAGGAAACAAAGAATCAATTAGATTACATGAAAAAGTAGGATTTACTTTTTCTGGAAAAATGTGGAATGAACTTGCTTGTGGCTTTCCAGAAAATTATTTAGGATATATTATAGAATTTTAAAAAACTTGCCTAAGCAAGTTATTACCTTAAATGGTGTCCCAGAAGAGATTCGAACTCCTGACACTCGCCTTAGAAGTATTTTGATTAGTTTTGATACTTGATTTGAATATAGGGATATTATATCCCAAAAGCCTTTTAAAAATAAGACTTTTTCAAGAACATTCAAACAACTAAATTATATATCTTTTTTAAAATAATGTCAATTATTTTAATTCATTTTAAATTATTTTTAGAAAAGTGGGGACTAAAATGGGGACTAAAAACGAAAAAAGTGGGGACTAAACAAAAGTTGATCGCTTTTGATTAATCCCAAGTAAATTAAAGTTCTAAATCATCCCACATTTCTATAACTTTATCACCAATTTCACGATTATTGTGAGTATAATCATTTGTTGTTTTTATATCCGTATGTCCCATTAAATCCATCATTTCTTTATCACTTAATTTTCCATCATTTCTCATATAAGTACAAAAACTATGTCTTAATCCGTGAAGTGTTATGTTTTTTTTACCAATTATTTTTTCTAATTCATCTTTATTGCGTTTTTTAAATTTATTCCAATTATGTGATAAAGTATCTGGGTGCATTAAACCTCCATATTTACCTAAAAATAAGTTTGGTACAATTTCAATTTTGTCACCATATTTATTTTTCAACAGTTTAATTTCATTTTCACGATATTTTATGTATCTTTTTATAGATTCAACACAAACCATTGGAATTGGGACACCCCTTATTCCTTTTTCTGTTTTTGGTATATCTCTTTCAACTATTTTTTTAAGTTCGTTATCCCAAACAACAGAGTGCTTAACATAAATTAATCCACCTTTAATAATCTCACCTTTTTCATTTGTAAATTTAGCATTTAAATCAATATTACTATCTTCATCTTTAGTTTTTTCAAGATGTATTCCGTTAATTTCACAACGTCTTTCACCTGTAAAAATTGCAATAAAAAACAACGTACTATATTTAATATTATAATTATAAATCAATTTTAAAAGAGCAAATAATTCATCTTTATTGCAAATTTCTTTTTCTTTTTTAGGCTTTGGAGATGGGCATTTAACTTTATGAATTGGATTATATTCTATATAATCCCAAACTACAGCTTTATTTAAAAGATTTCTTAACACTCTATATGCTCCATTTAAAGTAGATGCATGTAATTTTTCAATAATACCATTTTCATTTAAAATTTTTTTATTTTGATTTTTAAGACTAATAAGTAACTTATCTATATCATAGGCTTTTATCTCATTTAATTTATAACCACCTAAAGTTGGTAAAATATAATCATTTAGTCTTTGCTTATAACCTTTGATAGTAGTAGGACTTAATCCATCTTGTTTGCAAAATTCAAGCCATATTTTGCAGAACTCATATAAAGTAACTTTGCTTTTATCTTTTTCTACATCTTTTATCTTTTCTAATTCGGCAAATCCTTTTCTCTTTACAGCTCTTGCATCACTAATTTTACCATAAACATATTCAGAAAAAACTCTCTGATTTTTTCCACTACCTTTTCTTATTCTAACTCTGTAATAATCTTGACCTAATTTTTTAATGTTAGGCTCGACCGTATATGGATATTCTTTCTTTTTATTCATATATATTTTTCCTTATAATTTATATCTATTTTTGTTTTTATTATTGTAAGTAGAAGTATGCTCTTTAATCCAATTATCAACTAAATTTTTTTCAAAATACATCTTATGTCCCTCACGATAAAAAGGTAAATTTTGTTCTTTAATTGCTTTATTCAAAGTGAATCTACTAAACATCGGATAATGTGTAAGCAAATCTTCCGTTGTATAAACGATATTGTCATTTTGTTTTTGTTTAGTTGGTAATGAATTAGTGGATATTAATTCGATTAGTTCGGATATAGTAAGTGATTTAATATATTCGACAATATCATTATTAGACATATAATAAGTAATTCCTCCTTTCATAAATAGTAACGATATTTTTCAGCATTAAAAAAAGTAATAATTGTACTATTACTTTCTTCATCTGTTATAACTTCTATGTTAATCATAGGACTTATTAGATCTATGATTTTATTTTCTTCATATTTACTTATTTTTCTATTAATTATAATTTTATTATTAAAAGATTTAACGTTAAACAATTTTTCAATATTATTTATAGTATATTTTAAATTATTATCAATTTTAGTTTCTACAGTTTCATTATTATTAATGTTATCATCTTCATAATTTTTAACTGGTGTTTCATAGTTGGCTTTCATTTGCTCTACAGTATAGTAGTTTTGGGTACTTTTCTTTAGCATTTTAGATTCTCTTTCAATAGGTGTAAATTTATATCCTTTAAATAAATCAGTATATAAGTATGTATCCCTAAAAATTGCATTTGATATAGTTGGAAATATAATAGTTTTATATTTTAATGAAATAATTTCATTTGGTGTTAAAAGCTCACGACCTAAAAGAGAAGTAGTCTTATTACCACCAATTTTAAATTGGTCTGTACTTTGACTTATAGAAGTAGTTTCTATAGTGGCACGACCAAGTTTTTTAGATATTATTTCAGCACACTCAACACTATTAGTTTTTAAATAACATAAAGCCGAGTTATCTAAAATTATATTTGATATTTCTTTCGTATAAACACTTTCTAATTGTGCAAAAGATTGAATAAAGAATTGAAACCTCATACCACGTGAACGAGCAACAGATACTATTGTTTCAATTTCAGCGAGTGGTGGGCAATTAGCAAATTCATCTAATATCCACTCTAATTTACGTGGTAAAATACCATTATTTTGGGGCATGTTAGCGAGTTTTGTTAAATCCTTATAAATCATACCTACTATGATAGTAACGAGCTGATAATAGCTTTTATCTTCATCTGGAACGATTATATAAAGCACAGATGGATCATTAACTAAAGTAGAAAAATCAAAATCACTTGTACTAGTTATATTTTCAACATTAAGGTCATCAAATATTTGCATTTTTTCACCAAAAACAGCTGTTATAGATTTATAAGTATTTTCATTAGCCGATAAAATAGAAGTAAGATAATCTTTAGACATAGTACCATATTCACGAGAGTTTAAATTTCTTTGTAAGTATAATTGATTTTCTTTAATTAAAGAAGAATTTTGAAATTTTTTAATGCTAGAAATATTTATTTTATTCTCTGGAATTAATCCATTTTGGTAATCTTCTAAAAATATTCCACAAATTCCTTTAAATAAATTTTTACTTGAATTTAACCAAAAAGGATCTTTAGTTTCCTTTTCAGAAAAAATCAAATCAGCTAGTGTATTAGTAAGTCTTATAGATTCAGCTTGAGATGAAGAACTTTTATTTTGATAATCTTTTATTAAAAGTAATAAATCTTTTATAGAAATATTATTATAATCAAAATCTAACTTATTTTTTAAAGTATTATAAAAATCTTCATTTTCTATTTTTTCATTTATAATATCAATTTTATTTAAAATATAATCAATTATGTAATTATCAAGTTTATTATTAGTTTTGATATAAAAACGGTAACTTTCATCAATTATAAATTTTTCATAATCTATATTTAGTTTGTTGTATAATAAACATATACATAAAAATAATTTTTCATCATAAAAACAATGTATTTTCCACTCATCGACTATAGGTTGCATAATATTTATTCTATTGGATAGGTTGGGGTTTCTAAAGTCTATTGTAAATATATGTTTATATCCATTATTTTTAAATAGTTTAGATGTTTTGGCAAATATTTCACCTTTAGGATCAGTAACAATAATACTGTGCTTTTTTTTTGATGTCGCAAACATTAAGCACTCTGGTATAACAACACAAGTGGATTTACCACTTCCTGTAGATCCTATAAGTACCCAATGTGGACTTGTATTATCAAAATAAACATTTGAAAACTTATTTTTAGATTTATCAAAATAAATTGGGAATCCAGCTTCTGTAATATTGTAAAGATTTTCTTTTTTAAAATTTTTATGTATTTCTTTAGGACTAGCAAATTTTGAACTACCGTGTTCATTATGATTTTTAATTTTTTTAGTATTTAATTTAGGCTCTATATAAAGAATAAAAGTTATGCTTAATATAACGATTATTAATATTAAAACATAAAAAAAAGATATATTATTATCAAGTGTCATAAAACCTCTCTAATTATAATTCATATTCATTATCTTTTATTATTTCTTTATATTCACTATAAGGCATTACTGTATAATTATCCATTAAATCATCTAATAATACAGCAAAATTCTTCTCATTAAGACCAATATCTTTATTTGTAATTATAGAGCCACAATTATTAACTAAAACGTGTTTTTCAACCCAACCACCATCACCATACAAACAACTTTCTCTTAAATCATAACAAAAATATCCTTTATCTTCAAAAAATTTTCTCTGTTCTTTATTTAACCTAATATCAAACATATAATATTTATTATTTGACTTATCTAAATCTTGTTTATATTTTAAATATTGTTTATATGTCATAGCTTTGGGAAGTTCTTGTTGTTCTTCACAATGATCGCCAACAAATTTATTAATTCTATATATCATATTATTATCTATATCATCTTCATCTGATACTATTTTATCTTTAGTAGATGTTAGAGATAAATATATATTGGTATATCTATCTCTTTCAGCACCATCACTCATTAACATACAGTCATAATAAAATTTAATTGCAGTCTTTCTGTCTGGGAAAGTAGTAAGTGAATTATAATTAATTACATCTACAGGTGTGTTCATAATTGCAACAGCTCCTCATCATTAAAAAGTTCATTATTAGTAGAGAAATCTTTTACAATATCTTTTTCACGATACCAAATTTTTAAATTTTCATTTGTAATTTTATTATGAGCTAACCAATATATGTTATTACCATTAATACCAATAGATCCCTGTAAAATAATAGAGTAGTTTTTATTTTTTAAATATTCAATAACATCTTTTTGAGTGTTTTTCTCTTTTTTAATTTTTAAAGTATCTATAACTTTATTTGTTTCATAATTATAAATTTCAATTAATTTCATAAATTAAACCTCCATTTCTTCATAAAAAAAAGATTATCAAATTTTTTGATAATCTATTTAATTTTTAATATCACGTTTTATATAAATAACATTAGTAATAGTGTATAAAACAATTATTGTAATCAAAGATATTAATATTCCATAGTTTAAACTCATATTAGTCTTTTTTAGTATTGTAGTATAAAACTCTTGCTTACCAAAAATAAATCCACAATCAAAATACATAAAAGGTGTTTTTGTCAAAAATATAAATAATGATTTAAAATTCGCACACAAATAGTACATAATTACTGGAAGTATACTTAATATAGTAGTTACGCTTGTTGTAAGTGCAGTATTCAAAGTTACACTAGATAAGAAGAATAGTATACTTAAAAATGCAATAACAGGAATACTAGCTATAAATAAGTCTTTTAACAAATATAAGTAATAATTAATTTCAATGACTTGTCCGTTGGTATATATTAATTTTGGGGTGAATAAATCATAAAATCCAAATCTAAATCCAGCATATAAACTTATAACTATTAGTCCAATTAACCATATAATGTATGTATGTAAAATTAAATATATAAATTTGCTAAATAATATTTTCCATCTCTTAACTGGTGCAGTAATAATATTTTTAATAGTACCTTTACTATGTTCTTCACTTATAATTTTACTACTAGTAACACTTACTATAATTAATACTATTAATGACAAGTGAAATACTTGATTAACAGCAGTTTTACTTGTAAAATAATCATTCCCATCTTGACCTATATGTGTTGTCTTATCAAATGATAAATCGTGTTTTATATTATGTAGTGTACTATAAAGTAGTATTTGTTTTTGAGCAATAACATCTTTATTTAAATTCGTATTATATCTAATATAATCTTTATATGTTGAAAATTCGTGTCTTTCATCTGATTTATTAAATTCATCTTCATTATAATAATCATCACTTATAGGTGGTAGATTTATATATTGATTATAATTTAAAGCTCTAAAATCAGTTATACTTTCAACTTTGTTAGAAATAATTGCTTCTGATATTTTAATTTCATCTTCAAATAGCAAATCATTGTTCATTAAATATTTAACATATAAGTAATATTTATCTTCTTTTAAAAGAGTTGTATAGTTATCAATAATTTTATTATTCTCTAAATACAAACTTTCAAGTTCTTCATTGTTATATGAATTACATAAATGATGAATTTCACCTTGAAAAGAGGATTCAAAATAAGAACTATTAATGTTACAAATCGTTTCAATTTCTAAATTATCTCTATTTTCTTTAAAAATATTAATAGTGTAATTTTGTTCTAAAGCCTTTGCTAAATCGTATGCAACTTGTATCTCCCAACTTATATTAAGTAATTTTTTTTCTTTAAAGTATTTGTTAATAGGTATATATATTTTAGCAGAATATAAATCAAATTCTTCTTCTAATGTTAATTCATCTTTTTTAGATAATTCATTATATTTATCTTGCCAATAGACACTAGTATCGCCTCCATAATAACTGTAAGAGTCGTAATAAAGGTTTGTAAATTCAGTTAAAATTATAGAAGAAATAATTAATATTAATGTAATAATACATAATTTTTTAATATTGTAATTTTTTAAAAATTCACTCTTTACTAAACTAATAACTTTCATATTCTACACCTGTTCATCTTTCTTATTAGTTTTAGAAAAAAATTCTTCTTCTAAACTAATATTTTTATATTTAACTTCTTCAATACCAAACTCACTATTTATTTTTCCATCATCAATAATAAGAATACGATCACATATATTTTCTACTTCTGATAAAATATGACTACTTATTAGTATACTCATATTTTCCTCGCGACTTATTTTCTTTAATATCTCTCTTAATTCTTTTATACCTAAAGGATCTAATCCGTTAGTTGGCTCATCTAATATTAAAAGTTTAGGTTTTTTTATCAAAGCATTAGCAAGTCCTAATCTCTGTTTCATACCTAAAGAATATTTTTTAACCTTATCATCTATTCTATCTTCTAACTTAACAAATTTAATCATTGAATTTATATAATCTTTATCTTTTAAGTTATTTATAAGTGATGTTATTTGAAGATTTCTTCTACCTGATAAGTTTTGGTACATATCTGGGTTTTCAATAATACATCCTATTTTAGATAGTGCTTCTTCTAAATTCTTTTTAGTATCAAATCCACATATTTTTACATTTCCAGAATCAGCTTTATATAAATTTAAAATAGTTTTTATAAGAGTTGTTTTTCCAGCACCGTTAGGTCCGATTAATCCAACTATGTCTCCCTCGTAAATATCAAAATTAATGTTTTGTAAAATTTTTCTTTTACCAAAGGATTTATATAGATTTGAAACTTCTAATACTTTTTTATGATGTTCCTTATCTATTTCTTTTTTCTTAAACTTTCTTTCACCATTTAAAATTTCTTGCACAGACACTTTAAATATTTTAGATAAAGTTGTTAGAGTAGAAATATCTGGTGCATTTATTCCTCTTTCCCATTTTGAAACTGAATTATCAGAAATTCCTAACATATCACCAATATCTTTTTGAGTATATCCGTATTCAGTTCTTAATTGAGCAATAAATTTACCCATTTTTTCTTGATCCATATTGTTCACCTCACAAGAATATTATATAAGAATTTTTCCAAAAAAACTATGACTTATTAAGTCAGTAAAAAGTATAAGATAAAATTTATAAAATATATATAATTTACTAAAAAAGGTTCAATATGACCTGTTTTAATGATACTATTTTAAATTACACAGTAAAGTAAAATAACTCAATAGTCAGGTTACTTCTTAATAAAATAAATATAACATAAATCGACAAAATTTTAAATTATTTAGATAAATCTTTTTCCTTTTCTTGTAGCATTTCATAAAATTGTTCGGCAACTTGATCTTGTTTGTATTTTAATCTACTAAAAGCATTATTAATAGCTCTTTTAGTAGAAAATTCATTATTAAAATTTTTATCTAATAAATTAATTTTAGTTTTAGAATTTCTTTTTTCATTAAGATAAACAAGTAATACAGCCTCATTTATTAAATCATTAAAAGTAATTTTTGAATTTGAAGAAAAGATATTATTATATGTATATAAAGAGTGATTTACTATGGCATTTAATACGTAATTGTCATATTTTTCTAGTTTATCTTTAATTAATTTACTATCTTTAGCACTTTCAAATCCAACATTACTAATATTATTATCTTTATCTATTTTTAAAAATGTTTGATTAATATTATCTATGTTTTTATTTATTTCATATTTTGATAATGAAATATCTTTGCTTTTTAAAATATATTCTTTAATTTCTTTAGTTAAATATCTAATTTCTTTACCGTTTTTGTCTTTTGGTAAAGAATTGTACTTAATATATTTAGAATTTCTTCTTATTTGATTAAGTAGTTGACCTAATCTTAATATTTTAAATTCTAAATTAACATCTTTAATATTTCTTAATGTAAAACTTTTTTCTTTTGGATTAAAGTATTTTTTGTATTCTTCTAAACTTTCATTTAACTTTATAAGCTTTGGTGTGAAAATTTTTGCTCTTTCTATTGAAAGAATAGATTGTCTTTTTATAAAATTTAATTCTTCATCGTTTAAGTTAAGTCTTTGTTTAAAATGTAATTTATTATCAGTACCTAAATATGATTCTTTCTTTTCAATAAATCCTATATGAAAATGATAATTATTTCTATCTAAAGCAGAGTGTAAAGCTACCACCCAGTCCATATTTTTTTTTGGATCTTGATAACCACACTTTTTTAAAAAGATAGGCATTATTTTTGTAGATAATTCTTTTTGCAAATTATCAATACCAACATTTTCATCTACATAATCTTTATTAAATGATAAGACAGAAAGATGTATATTACTGTTATCAAAAAGTTTAGACCAATAAAAATTTTTTTTATCGGCTTCGGCATCTGTAATATAATTTCCTGTTTTATCCATCATCATTTTATCACGTTGCATATTATTTACTTCCATAATAGAAATATCTTTTTTACTTCCCAACATATAACCGAATAAATTATTATTTTTATCATAATTTAATAAAGATATATTAACTTTTTTTTCATCTCTACTATAATCAAAAAATCCTTTATTACCAAATAAATATTTTTTAGCTTGAATAGAATAATTAATTTTATTTTTACAGTTTTTAAAAATTTTTTTACCGTTTTTATCTTTACCTTTATAAAGAAAAAAATTATTGTCTTTATTGTTTACAGCAAAAAAGGGATTATCTATAAATACTACTTTAGGACTATCCATTTTTTAGCACCTTTTCTAAAAGTAACTTAACCTCATTTAATTTTAAAAATAGTTCTTCATCATTAGTATTTTTAAATTTTAATTCTTCATATTTTAAAATTCCTAATTCTAATAAATACTCTAAAGTAAGATAAGAATAAGGGTGTTCTATTTCACGATTAATAATATCAATTTTATCATTAATGGACTTTTTAATTCTGATCCATTTTTTAATGTACTTTTCCATAAATTAATTAAAAATTTTATATTTGTTTTTTTTGATATTATTATAAAACTCATTTAAAAATTCATCTTCATTAGGATTAAGATTTTCTCTAAATCCTAAATTAGCATATATTTGCTCATTAAGATTTTTTGATAGAGAAACAATACCTAATATTCTATCAATTTTATAATCTAAATCTTTAAAGTTTTCAAAAAACTTTTCATTTTCAAAGAATATGTTTAGTATATCATTAATAGCTTTATTCTTTGTTTTTATCTTATTTAATTTCATATAAGAATTTATTTTATCTTCTAAATAATCTTCTATATCTATAGACTTTCTTGACACTTTTTATACCTCAATAATACAAAATAATAAGAAACAGGATATGATATTCGCCACCTTAATAACTAAAACCACTTATTTTATAAGGGTTTTAGTGGTGGCAAAACAATTTTTGCACTTGCAAAAATAACACCAATTTCATAAAATTATTGCACCAATTTCATAATTATATTTGATGACCTTAAATAAAGTAGGTGTAAAAGTGGTGCAACTTCAATTATCTGTATTATCTTTTTTCTTTTCTAATTCTAAATTATTTATAGAAGATTCTTGATAATTTTTTTCTAGTTCATTTAATTTAGTTCTATAAATTTGATTTGCTTGTTTTATTTCATTAATAACTAATTCTAATTTATATTCTTTATTTAAATAATTTCTTTTAGTTATATAATTTTCTTCAAGCATAGATGAATTTTTATTAAGTGTGTAAATATATGCACCATAATAATTATACTCATTATAATAAATTAAACTAACATTATGAGCTTTATTTTTATATTTTAAATTGTAAAATCTTATCTTATCTATATTGTTTGTATTAAGTAAATCTACATCAAATTTTATCCCATATTTTTGTTTTATGTCAATTAAACTTTTTTTAAATTCCTCTCTTAATTTATCTTGTTCAGTAATTTTTTCTTTTACTTTTTCTGTACTATCCAAGTTCATAATCATCACCTCGTTCAACATTAATTTTATCTAAAATATTATGATATTGCTTATCAAAAAAATTTACATTATAAATTAATTTTTCTTTATTGTTAATAAGAGTTTCATTTATATCTTTGTATTTTCCATCTTCTATAGTATTAATTAAATTATTAGGATATGAGATAATACCAATATCATCAAGTTCTTTTTTTAATTTGTCTTGATATAATTTTCCATAATAATCATTATCAAGAGATAGTATAAAAATCCCTTTATAGTCATATTCTTTTGATAAATTAATTAATCTATTTATATTAGTAGTACCATTAAGAGCTATAGTCTTAATAGTAGGTAAAATACTTTCTAAACTTAAACTATCAATTATACTTTCTGTTACATATATAATGGAATTTTTATCGCTGTATTTGATTAAATCTTCATTGAAAAGATAACTTATTCCTTTAGATTTATATTTTTCATTGGAAGTAGTAGAACGTGCAAAATAACTATTTTCATTTAATGGGAAGATAATTAATTTTCTATTATCATCAAATCCAATTTTATATTTAGTTATTATATCTTCTTTAATACCACGATTTGCTAAATAATTACTATGTGATATGTTGCTATAACAGTAATTAAAATATTTAGAAAAATTTTTAATAGTATATTCATCATCTTTAATATTAATTAGTGGTGTTATTTTATTTAATTCATTAAAAATTTCTAATAACTTGTTATGCTTATCTTTAAAATTTTTAATATCATAATCTAACTCAACTAAATCATATATATCATATCTAACACCACAAGCAAAACACTTGCAAATTTTATATTGTGAACTGTAGGACATACTAGGGTGTTTGTCAGTATGATTTGGATTTAAACATTGAAAGTGTTTTTTAATGTTTGTAATGTTGTGTTGTATATATAAATATTCTGGTAGCATACCTTTAAATTTTTCAATTTCTTCTTCTGGTATCATTATTTTACCTTTTTAGAATTTTCAGCTTGAAAAGAAAAGATTTTATTTATTTCATCTATAAAATATTGATTAGCAACAATTTTAGATTTATATAAAGATTTTAAAACTACATCTGTTTCTTTCTTAATTTTGTCATTTAATTTTTTAATCTCTTTATCCAGTTCTTTTAATTTTAATTGTAAAGTTATTCTTTCATTTTCATAAGTAGAAAGTTTAGAATTTATGTTTTGAAATTCATTAATTATTTTATCTGTGTTCATAAATTATTTTCTCCTTACTATACTTTTATGTATTAAATTTTTAAAATGAAATTTTGGCTTGTTAGCTTTATCAATTTCTTTTTGTTTTTGTTTTTTTAGAACTATAATTATTTCTTCACCTGTATCGTTTTCATATTCTAAATCATTAATAGATTCTGTTATAATTTCAATAACTTTATCGTGATAAGTTTTTTGATTTAGAATTTCTTTTAATTCTTTAATGCAATTATTATTATAAAAAATGTTATATTCCATATTTTCTAAAGATTCATCTAGTTCTTCGCCTTTAAGGTGAGAGTAGTGTTCATAAAGAAATGGATTTAATGTACTACCATCTCTATCATCAAATAATTTTGATAATTTTTTATCTATCCTTTCAATAAAATCTTCATATTTTTTAAACATATTTATCATCCTTTCTTTCTTTTTTATTTTCATATCTTAAACGGAATACTAATTCAAAGTATCCAGCAAGTATTAATAGTTTTACTAAATCTATTTTTAATACAGATGAAAGTCTAACTAAAGTGTTAGGATTTATTGTTTTTGTTTTTCCAGATTCTATAAAAAAAAGGGTTTTATGATTAATCCCACAAAGTGATGATAGCTCCCTTAAAGACAAATCTTTATCTAATCTAGCTTTTTTTATTTCATTACCTAACTTTATTAAATTGTCTTGTTCAATACTATTAAGAGATTTCAAGATTATTGCTCCTTTCATTATTAGGAATATCTTTTTTTATTTCTTCCGTTTTATAAAATTTTAATATGTTTTCTAAAGAATCTCCAATAAGAAAATAATTCTTATCTTTATTGTCATTATACATTTCTAAAGCAAAATTATCTTTCATAAAGTTATCCATTTTTCTACATATCTCAAAATTTTCTTGATCTGGGCGAGAGTAACGGAAGCATTTACCCCTTTCTAAAAAGCAAATAATATATTTAGATATATAGCCATTATCCCATAAGTCTTTACCACGTTTCCAAATCTTTTTATAATTTTCTTCATTTAGATCCATAATAATAGCTTCACACTTATTATCTTCATTGACACCCTCTAAAGTAATTCCTACTAATTGCATAGAGTTAGTAGGAATAATCCTATCTTTATCATTTATATATAATCCTAAATTTTCTAAATATTTTTTTTGATGGTGTTCTTTAATATTTATAATTTCATCTGGGAACATATATAATCCACACTTATTACACTCATCAACTTCTTCAATTTCATTATCATCATAAAAATCTTCAAAATCTTTTTTAGTTAATTTTTCAGAATTTGGAAAATCATCTATACGTATAAATTCATTATCACAGCTTTCACATTTTACATTTAATTTTACAGAATAAAAATATTTATCTTTGATATTTCAACACCTCCTATAAAGATATATCTAAATTATTTTCATTATTGATTAATTTAGAGTATTCTTGATTAAAAATTTCTATATATTTGTCTTTTTGATTCAAATTACTATCTGATAAACTTTCTAAAAAATTTCTTTCTAATTTGCTACGATAATCAATATATTTTGTTTTATTTTGATAATTATTATTTACTAAAACAGGTACCTCTAAATAAGAGCCTTTACAAATTTCATACTTCCATTTACCAAATGCTTTAGATTCATAATAATTTATATAATCTCTAAAATCCATAAATTCTAATCGACCAACATCATCATCATAGTCATCAACTAAACTATCTGTATTTAAAAGTTTTTCTAAACATTGATATTCTAAAATATCAAATAAATCCCATCTATTACTTGGATCATTAGATTCATTTTCTATTTCAGGAGCTTTGTCCTTAAAATCTTTTATTTTTTTGAAAATATCTCTAACTTGACTATCAGTTAAGTTTTGTATTTTTTCTTTCAAATAATCACGACCTTTCAATCTTTGTAAATAGAATTTTCTGTAAAATCAATAAAATAAAAAGCATCTAAACGTATGCCAGAATCACTATTAATTTCTAAATGTAAATGATTACCTGTACTTTGTCCTGTAGTTCCAACTTTAGCAATAAATTCTCCTTTGGATACAAAATTACCCATAACCATATTTTCACTTGCACTATTAGGGTAGAGATGTGCATAGGTAACAATATCATTTGTACTCGAACATTGAATTTTAATTATATTTCCAACTTTATTTTTAGGCTCTGTTTGTTCATCAAATGTAATATTTTCATCTTGTGTGAAATTTACACTTGTAACTGTTCCATCACAAATAGAGTAAACATTAGTTTCAGCACTTGAGCTTAAATCCCAACCAGAGTGAAAATTTACACTTTCTTGTTCTTCATCAGATAAACCTAAATCAATATCTCTTTTTTCATTAACCATTGAAGTAATGCTAGAAAGAGTATCGTGTTTTAAAGGAAATATATAAGGTAAATTCATATATGTATTAGTGTATATTAAATTATGTTCGGCTATATAATCAGGATTACATAAATCGACAAAATTTTCATCATTAAAATCACTATCTACTTTTTCACACATATCGGAAGTAGGTATCATTTGTTTTTCATCTTCATCAATATTTTCAATATATGCTTTTTCCCAAATGTCATCTGATAAGGTATTTGGATCAGCTATATTGTTAGTAGCTTGTAAATACCAAACAAGTCTTTCCATTGATACGTAACCATAGTCAAATAGTAATTTATTTAATGTACTTCTATACTTTTCAGCATATAAATCGTTGTTTTCTAAATAGCTTTGTTTTTTTAATATAACAGATGTTTGAGCGACAGAATCATTTCCAATAGTATATCCCATTATAGCAAGGATACATATTATTAGAAAAAAGAAAAAAGAGAGAAAAAGTAGTACGACAAAGATTTTAGCTTTTAGTAATTTCTTCATTTTCTCTCAATTCTTCTAAATCTTCATCACCCATATAATATCGTTCAAGTGGTGTAGCAAACACACTAACACGAAGTCTTTTCTTATTAGTTATATTTAAAAGAAAATCACCGAGTTTAGCTTTGTTTAAAAATGATTTTTGTGTTTCAGTTAAAGGGTTATTTTGATATATTTGTTCTACAGCTTGTAAATCATTATCTTTAAGCATACCACATAGTTGATATTGACAGTTATTGAATATAGCAGTAGCATTTTTTAGTTTGTTATTAGAAGAAACTAAATCTTGTGGGCTTTGTGTAGAAACTAATAAACTAGAGTTATATTTTCTTAATCTTCTACTCATTTGATCTAAATATTTAATAGTTGCTGGGTTATCATCATTAATAAAGTTATGAAATTCATCTACAACAATTATAGTAGGTTGCTGTTTAGTATCTAAATTAATATCATTTTTACCGACTATTTCATTATTTAAAAATGTAATTAAATTAAGTATTTGAGCATTACTAACTCTTTTATTATCACTAGACACCAAACTTTTAAAATTAAAGCACATTAATTGACTGTCAAGTGATATAGTTGTATGCCCATTAAAAATAGTATCTTGACCTATTACAAACCTTTTAAGTAATATTTCAAGACTTTTAATTATATTTAATTCTTCTTTATCTTTTATATTTTTTTTGTATTCATCTAAAAAAATATATAAATCAGAGAATATGGGATAATCTTGATTACTTAATTGTTGATATTCTTTTAGAGTAGTATTTTTATTAATACCTCTAGTGTTATACAGTTTTTCTGTCATATCCAATAAGACTACTTTTTCTTTTTCTTTGATTTCTTCAAAAATACTGTCGTAAAAAGCCTCTAAAAAACCTAAATGTCGATTTAGAATTGAGTTTTCATCTTCTTCATCATCTGGGAGAAAACGTACTTGTAATGGGTTAATTAAAACTTTATTAGCAAGATTTATATATTCGCCACCATACCTTTTTACCAGTTTTTTAAACTCATTTTCTACATCCCAAATAAATACTTTAGTACCTCTCAATAATTCATTTAAAATTATTTTTTTTAATAAGAAAGATTTACCACTACCTGTAGTTCCAACTACAGCAACATTAAAACTTGTTCGCTTTTCATTATCTTTAAAAAAAATATCCCACATAATTGGAAGTCCATAGTGTGAATCTTCGCCAATTAAATAGCCACAGGGATCATTATGATTACACATTGTAAAAACAAAACCACTCGCTAATGTTAAAGTTGGAAGATACATAGCATAATCCTTAACACTATATGAAGTTATATCATAACTTTGCCATAGTTGTAGTTGCCTTAATTTAGGTATATCTACTTTTATAGAGTAGGGATTAGCATTTGTACGTATAAGTTTAAGTGTTTCCTCACGTTCTTTTTTAGTACCTTTAATAGCTAAAACTATCATAACTTCTTTAATTTTTTCATCGTTGTTAGATAATTGCTCGATTAGTAGGCGATAGTTTTCTAGGGTATTTTTTAATGTGTTAATATCAGCCACATTTTTAGTTGAATTATAATCAGCCAATAAAGATTTATAACTTGAATTTAAAACATTTATAATTTTTTCTTTATCTATAGCTTCTTTAATTGTAAAACTTACATTTACATTTGGAAGATTTACTATAGAATCTAAAAAATTTTTTTCAATAAAAGGTGGATAACTCTTAATAGCTACTAATTGTATGTTTTTATCATCTACTTTTAAAAAGGATGCTTGTTCTTCTAATTTTAAAGGTACAAGTAAATCTACTAAATCATAATACATTAAATGATCTAAAGTAGTATTGCAAAAATATATATTAGATAGAATTTTATATAGTTCTTTTTGATTATCTATTTGTGATACATACAACTTTGGTGTAGTATTAAAACATAAGTTTTCAAATTCATTTATAGATTTTTTTAACTCATCTTTTGTCTTGCAAATGATAGCAAAGAAATATGAACTAGAGTATGTTACTTTTTCCTCTTCTATGAAGTTTATAAAATCCAAATTACTTTTTAGAACTTCTTTTTGAATTTCATTTGTAGCATTTTTAATTAATTTATCATAATATTGTTTATTAGCATTAAGATTTATTTTTTCATCATATTTATAAGCCTTAATTACAACTTTTAATTTATAGAGTTGTGATAAAGTATAATAAAATAAATCTTGTTCATCTTTGTTTGTTAATGATAAATCAATAGGAATAACACTAAAGAATTTAGCATACATATTGTCTTTTAAGTATAAAATACCATTTTCTATTTTTTTTACATTTGTAAATACACTAGAGTTTGATATTTTCTTTTTTAACATATCAGCTTTAATGTATTGCTGTTCTTTAGAATAAGCCTTATTAATTATTTTCTTTTCTTTCTTCATTATTTTTTCTTTTTTTGATTTTTTCGATATATGAATTATATTGATCCCTCCTAACTTCATTATCTTCTAAATGATAATAAAAATTTTTTTTCTTGAATAAAAATTTTCCAACTAATAATATTAATTTGTAAATACGATTCTGTTGACTAAATGATACAGGTATAAGTAAAAATACACCACTAATAATAGTAATAATTGCTGTTTGAATAAATCCTAAAGAAAAAAGTATTATAAAAGCTAGTGCGAATACACTAGCTAATACAATATCTTTAACTTCAAGATTAAATAATCCCAAATTTCTTTTGGTAGTTTGAAGTGTTATATACATAAAAAAATCCTTTCTATAATTTATCACCATCATTTTTGAAACTATGTATTGGTACTTTTCTTGCTGAATTTAAACTAGAGTAATAACCACGACCAGTAAAACTATGAGCTATGTTACTAAATCCAGCACGAGCATTATTAAATCCCTCTTTGAAATATCCACTTCTAACTTTTTCATTATCAAAATCCCATTTGTTTTTTAGTGAATCCATTTTTTTATTTCCAGAGTATTCTTGATACATACCATAAAGTTTAGAAGCCATATTACCAGATTTCTGTCTTTCTTGTCCTTTGGATGCTTTACTTTGTGCTTTATTCATTTTATCAGCCATAGATTTAGCTGTACGACTGTGCATACTACCATTAGACATACCAGCCATACCAAATCTCATAGCATTACCCATTTGAGCAACACCTTTTCCAAGCTGTTTACCACCTTTAATAGCTCCATAAGTAGCAACACCACCACCAACAATACCACCTAATAATCCTTTCATAGCCATCATTGAATCACGACCAGAATTTGCAGATACATTTTCACCAATAAAACGGTTTAAAGCAGTAGAGCCTGTTAAAAGCATCATAGCACACCCAATATATAATACAGACTGTGATACAATTTTTGTAAAGTAAGGAAGTGCATTAATTTCTTTTGAATTTTGAATAGCATTAAACATAATAGCTGTTAATCCAATAAGTAGTAGTAATGCACCAGCTTGTAACACTAAACTTACTAACTGTTGGTATAAAGCAGATCGTTGTTCTTTACGACCTATAGAAGTTGCAAATACAATAGGTGCGATTATCATTAAGAAAGAAATTTCTAATTGCCTACGACCTAACATAATTACACTAAAAGCTATAGCGACAACAAATATAGCTCCGATTAAGATTCCAAATATCCAATTATAATTAAAAAAATAATCTTCGCCATCGTTCCAAAGTCCAGCCTTATAAATATTGCACGTTAGATTAAATGCTCCTGAATCTGAAATGTTGGTAGCTGTTAAAGTACCACCTCTTATTAAAGGTGAAAAATCTTCAACAGTAGTAACAGAACTTGGAATAGATACATAACCCTCTAATTTTTCCTTTAATTTTTTAACATTATCTTTATCAGTTTTATCTATGTCTTTATGATAATTATAATTACCAGAGTTATAATAACAACTTTCATTAATAGTTAAAAATGATGTTTTCATAGTATCACCAATACTAGCATTATTATTAGAAAAAGTATTATATATAGCACTTGATAAATCAATACTAATATTTATACTTTGAGTAAATATTAGTGATACAAGAAAAATGAGAACACCACATTTACAAATCTCTTTAACAAGAGAAGATAAAGGTTGTTCTTGTTCATCAGCATCAAATATTCTAAAGGTAATTTTCCAAATAGAAAATAAAAAGAGTAGAGCAAAAGCTACAATTATAAAACTATTAAATATTTTAGTAAAGGGGGAATTTTCTACATTTTTTAATAGTTCAATAAAATTTATACTGTTTATTTTGTATGCTACATCATATAATACATCTATAGTAGAGTATATAATATTTACTACTCCTATACCTAAAGAACGTAGAATATCCAACACACCAAATTTGATGTCATTGCCAATACTTAAAATAAACATATTTTTCCTCTATTAGTCAAGAGTTTTAATTATTATGTTTATTAATGATGGGATTAAAATTAATAGAGCTACACCACCAAGTGTATAAATAATAGTTTTCTTCTTTCTTTGTTTAGTTTCATCATCACCAATAATGAACTGTATAACAAAAACTACCATTGCAATAAAAGAGAGTATAATACCAAAAACTTGAATTTGTCTAGCCAAGTTTTGAATTATTTTACCTAGTGAATCAATAGTAATAGATCCACCCTCAATTTCTTCTACAGCAAATACTGAATTTGTTAAACAAAAAAAAGAGAAAAGAATAGTAGATAATACTAATTTCTTTTCTCTGAAAAATGAAAATATTTTATTTTTGTGGTATAATGGTAACAGCTCATTGTTATTAGTGAGTGATTTACGGTTAAGTAGTTGATGTTTGGCGACAGACACTACTTGATCCTTTTTTTTGTAAATCAATTTATCATCTCCATTTCTAAATTATTACTTTTATATAGTTTTAAAAAATCTTTTATGTTATTTACAGCAATTTTATTATTTTCTTTTTCATATTGTGGAAGTAAATTGTTTTCTATATCATTTAATAAACCGTTGTTTCCAAATTTATAAATACCAGAAAATAAAGGGGTATTACTGTTCTTTTCTACAACTATATAAGCTATACCATTTACTTGATTCTCAATAGGATTATCTATTTTAAAGTCATCATTTTCAATAGTAAGTTTATCAATAGTTTCAATAGAATATCTACCACTTGGTATTTTTTCATTTGGCGATGTATTTACGATTATATTTATATCATAATCTTGCATTTCTACCTCCTTATAAAATTTAAAATTTAAATTCTCTATATCTTCATTACTATAGTTTAAATAATCAATTTTTCCATTTCCATTATTATTTGAAATAAAAGTTAGTATTTTATCATTATCTAACATATATAAGATAAGATCGCCTTTATCATTTTGACCGAAATACTTAAATTCAATATTTAGCATATTATATAAATCTGTTAATTCTTTAAAAGAGTATGTTTTATTTTTATCTAGCATATTTCTAAAGACTCTTCTTTACTATTAATTTGTTCTTTTTCTATATTTAGTGGGATAACTTTATCTACAACTAAATCTTTAGTATATATTTTATCACCCTTGTCATTTTTATAAGAGCCTGTTCTAGTATGAGCTTCAACTTCTATTTTTTGACCTTTGTCATATTCATTAGCTATTTTTTCAGCATCTTTCCATAACTTTAATTCTATGAAGTCAGCCTCAAATTTTCCGTTTTCATTTGAATAACTACGATTACAAGCAATAGTTAAGAGTGTATATTTTTTCTCATTACCTTTAAGTTCAGGCTTTTTTACTAAATTACCTCTATAATGACTAAAATTAATATCTTTTTCTTGATTCATAATATCATCCTTTCTATAAAATTATTTGCTAAATATTGTATATTAAATAATAATGGATAGCACCACCTCCTTAAAATAGGGCAAAAAAAGACTATCAATTTTACTTGATAATCTTACTCATATAAATTGTAATTTTAATTATCTCTTCATTATTATTTATTTTCTACCAATAGTAATATCAAAATCTACTTTTGTTTCAATAAATGAATAATTAGCATATATTGTAACAACATAAATTCCATTTCCTCTAT
>CANRBR010000002.1 GCA_947628915.1 uncultured Bacilli bacterium
AATATTATTTCAAACAAAGTTCATCTTTGTTTGTTATCTATATTAAAAATCGTATACATTTTAACTAATGTTTAACACACTTTTCATAATTATTTCACTTTAATCATATCATCAATATCCAAACACTCATCTATTTTAATTTTAACGACTTGCTTTGGATGTCTAACTATATCTATTATATTATTATCTTCATCTAATATTTCATCTATTTTATAAGTAATTATATCATGATTAGGTCCAAATATTTCTACTATATCTCCTTTTTTAAAATAATTTCTCTGTTCTATAGTAGCGATATGATTTTTCTTATCATAATCAAGTACTATACCTAGAAAATCCTGATTAGATACTTCAACCCTACCATTATAATAACTACAACTAGAATCGTATATTCCGTCAAAAAATTGTGGGACTGAATCTCTATTTGCGCACCTTCTAAGTATATCTTCGTACTCTTTATTATATGTATATGTATCCCTATTGGTACAATATTCATCAATTACTTTTCTATATATTGAAACTACTGTTGCTATATAATATAAAGAACGCATTCTACCTTCAATTTTAAATGATGTTATTCCCATATCTATCATATCAGGTATATATCTTACCATAGATAAATCTTTTGAACAAAATGTAAATGGCATATCTCCTTTAATCTCTTCTTTATTTTCGTTAAGTAGATTAAAATCCCATCTACATATTTGACTGCAACCACCACGATTAGCATCTCTATTAGTTAAAAAGTTAGACATAACACATCTACCGCTATATCCAGCACACATAGCTCCGTGTATAAATGTCTCTATTTCAATATCTACATTATCTATTATTTCTTTTATATCTTCACGAGTACACTCTCTTGCAAGTACTATTCTAGATACACCCATATTCTTCCAAAATTTAACTGCTTCTATATTTAAAGTACTAGTTTGAGTTGATAGGTGCACTTCTAAGTTAGTAAATTCTAAAGCCTCTTTTACTATGACTGGGTCACTAACTATAATCGCATCTACTTTTATTTTTTCTAATTCTTTTAAATACTTTTTTATCTCTTTTAACTCTTCGTTATGAGGTAAAATATTAACTGTAACATAAACTTTCTTATTTAATTTATGAGCAAACTCTACGCCTTCTTTTATATCATTCATAGTAAAGTTTATTGCGTTTGCCCTAAGGTTTAATGATGGACCACCTATATATACAGCATCTGCTCCATATTTTAAAGCTATTTTAAGTCTTTCTAAATCTCCTGCTGGAGCGAGTAACTCTGGTTTAATCATTCTTCTTCACCCTATAAATAGTTTTAGTATTTAAAAATCCATCACTTACATTATCAAACATATTATTAATATTATTATAATATTCATCTACGTTACTTTTATCTACACTCTTAAACATTTTAAGCACACTTATAAATTTACTCTCTTCTATATTGAAACTATTTAGTATAATGTATTCTAAATCTAACTCTATACTTGCTTTTATACCGTTTAATATGTCATTTGAAAAAGTTTGAGTACCAACACTATTATCTATTATTGGATATGTTTTACCTTCTTTTTCTATATAATTAACTTTAGAGTTGTCTTTTAAATTGAAGTATTCTAAATAATTTTTTACGATATGTCTTTTAGATACAAACATAGGCAAGTATCCAAATAGATTAACCATTAGTAAAGACTTGGTATTAGCTTTTATAGTCTTTATTTCATCTAGTGTTATATTACTTGATAAATATGAGTACCTAACACCTAAATCGTTATAAAAATTAATTGTATTATAGTTAGTAGTGGCGTGCTCTTGAGCAAAAACTAAGTCGTATTTTAGGTTTAGTCTTTTATATATATTGAGTACTCCTAAATCATAAAATAATACACCTTTTATATTATAGTCATTTAGTTTTATAAGTATTTCTTCTACTTTTTTTAAGTCACTGTTGTTCATATTCTTATTTAAACTTATAAATATATCTTTAGGTATACTATTTAATGTATCTAAAGAATTAATATCTATATAAAAGTTTACATTAACACTCATATCTTTTATTCCAATTATAAATCCATCTGCTAGATTACTTGTTTTATTTATCTCATCTAGACTATTTGGAATAGTTAATATTTTAGACATAACGACCTCCTTATAAAAAAAGACATCTTTAAAGATGCCTTAATAGTAGCACATAAACCTTATTTTGTCAAACTACTTATTCCCTTCACAAGTGAATGTTGATTTGTTGTTTAAATATGTACACATGTAAGTTCCACCAACATTAGTCTTATAGTAAACATTTTCACTACAACTATTATTCAAGAAACAATCCATACAAGTAGATATATCTTCAGTATCGCCTGAATCTGCAACTATTGATACAACTAACTGTACAATTGATGCGATAAAGAATACTAAAGCTGCAGCAATCATCTTTTTAACTAAAGAACTTTGTGCCTTCTTTATCTCATCTTCTTTAGATGCGGCTAAAGATTTTAAAAGTTGTATAATACTAACTATTACAAGTATTATAGGAGTTCCTATCTTAAGTAAATTGAATACAAAATTGACTATTTGTGGTGTCTGATATGGAATATCAAATGCACCACCACAAGAAACATACATCAAATTATCTGTATTACAATAATTACCATATTTTGTCTCATTCCAAATACAAGAAAATTGAGTATTGTTTTCACATGAAGGGTTGCCTTCATTAGTTGTAAATTCAGTGCATGAGCCATATTCTTGTTTATTTGGGTCTTCTGCATCATCTTCTTTTGAACTATGTACAAGTGGCATTATGGCATAACCTTGTTTCTTTTTCCCATAGTTTTCAAACTCAGTTTCATGGTCTTTTGTAAATACTGCAAAATCAAAATCACCATTTCTATCTACAAAAAGGGCTAGTGGAGGACAATCTTGATAATTTATATAATAATCTTGTCCTTTCGAATTTATTTTTGTATTAGATGGATCCCCCCCAGGGTTAAAAACTTTTTCCCAGTTATGAATATCAACTTTAGCATCTATTTTTGTTTCATCAGTAGAATTTAAATCACCTTTTACTGTAGCTTTACTAACACTATCCTTGTTTTTTATTGTAAACTCTGCAGTTAAACTACCATTTGAATATTTACATTCAAGTGCATATACACTACCAGTAAATAAAAATAATGTAAGTAAAAGTATTAAATAACTTATTTTTTTCTTCATAATATTTCTCCTATATCTCCATTTTTTACTAAATGTGCATTCGCATCATCCGTATCTAAGTGTAGTTCAAAAAATGCCTCATCACTAACTTTCAAATACACATTAGTTATTATTCCACCCTTTTCTCCATTTAATTTAACATTAACTTTATCTTTACCTTCTAGATTATACATTTTAACTTGACTAGGTAATATATGTATATGACGAGTAGCTATTATACAACCACTCTTTAAATCTAAAGTACCTTTTGGCCCTATTAGTGTGATTGGACTACTATCATTCAAATCACCAGAATTTCTAATAGGAGGATTAAGTCCTAGTTTATATGCATCAGTCTTACTTATTTCAACCTGTGTATAATCTCTTATAGGTCCTAAAACTCTAACATTTTCTATAAAAGATTTATCTGTTTTAATAGTAACAACTGAAGTAGATGCGAACTGTCCCGGTTGATTTAAATCGTTCTTTTTTTCTAATTTGAAATCTTCTCCAAATAATAAACTTAAGTGTTTCTTAGTCAAATGTACATGTCTATTTGATACACCAATGCTTACTTTCATTGTATCACCACCTAAATTATATCATATTTTTTATATTTTTTAAATATATTTTAAGGAAAGGATGATTTTATGAACAATAATTATTTAAATAATAATTCTAAGTTCCCTGGAACTCCTATATATTCAGGAAATATGCCTACTCCAAATCAATCAACCGCAACAACACAAATGCAAGAATATATACCTAATGAGCAATCATATATAGAAAATATACTTAGAGTTAATAGAGGTAAAAGAGTATCTGTATATCAATCGTTTGCAGATGCTGGTGAGTGGAAGGACAAAATATTTACTGGTATAATTGAGCAGTCAGGAAGAGACCACATTATTTTAAGTGACCCAACTACTGGTAATTGGTACTTATTACTCATGATATATGTAGATTATATTAAGTTTGATGAAGAAATAAATACAGTACCACAGTTTTATCCATCAACAGGTCAAAACTTATAAAAAGTATTGATTGATATTTAGAAATTTGCTATAATTATTAATAGGTGGTAGTATGAGCATAGTTGTAGTAACACTTTCAGTAGTTATAGTTGTATGTTTAATATTAATACTTTTAGTTGCAACATATAATCATTTTCAAGATTATATAATTAGAATCAACGAAGCAGATGTAAATATAGATGCAACTCTTAGAAAAAGATTTGATTTGCTAAATAAGGCAGTTGGTATAATTAAAGCAAATATAAATACTGATGAAGAGATTTTAGAAGGTATCGTTAAACTTAGGTCTAAAAAATTAACTAATTTTGAATTAGATAGAAGTCTATACGATGCGATTAATGAATTTCATGCAATTAAAGAAAAATATGTTGACTTACAAACTAACGAAGAGTTTATGAAAATAGATATCAACTTAATGGAATCAGAATCAGAAATAGTAGGACTTAGAAAATACTATAACGATATTATTACTGATTACAATAAATTAGTTAAGTCTTGTCCATCTAACATAATCGCAATTATTAAAGGATATAAAACTAAAGATTATTTTGATGGAAACAATGTCGATAACGAAAAAGGAACTGTAAAATTATAGTTCCTATTTTTTCTTCTTTTTTTTACCTTTTACTATTATATAAATAAAGATTAAAATCATTAATATAGTAAGACCTAATACTATATAATTTTTATTTATATCACTAGATATATTATCTATTACTTCTTTAGTATCATCTTCATCGAATTCAAGGATGTATTCCCCATCTTTAGAATATAGATAGTGTTCTCTAGCGTAATCTGCTAAATATTTACTATCGCTAAGTTTATCTTTAAATATTTTTATATTTTCAGCATCTACTTGTAATTGCTCATAAAAATTCTCCAAATCCTTTTTTTCTTTAGTTAAGTCGTATATAGTATAAACATTATATAACAAACTAAATAAGAAAAAAGCAATAGCAACTAAACTAGCAGTACCAAATATTACAAGTCGTCTTTTAGAGGCTTTTGATATTCTTCTTTTAGCCATATCATCACCATGTATAAGTATATCATTTTTTAGGTGTATTTGCAATTGTTTTAATTATTATATCGTAAAGTATAAAGCCTATTACTATACTAATAATCGAATATATGTGAAATATTGCATTACCTATTTTTTCTATACCTATAAAATATATTATAGTCATTATAAAAACAAATATAAAAGATAGTATTATCTCAACAGTAGTAGAAAATTTTTTAATTTTTTTATTAAATATATCTAAAGCACACGAAAACATAAAACCAAATATAAAAGAAAAAATAATAAGTCTAAATTGAAGATTTAAGTCTATCATTTAAATAGTTTAGATAAAACACTTTCTTGTTTTTCTTTCTTTTTTCCTTCTTCTAAATAATTTAGACTATTTACTTTACCTTTAATGGATACATCACCTTGATATGTATCTAATTTTATTATTTCGAGGTTAGAGCCTTTAATCATTAAATATCCCATATTTGTTTCTAGTAAGAATTCTGATTCATCAAAATTTTCAATCTTTTTAACGCCACTAATATTTATATTTTTTCTTTGAGTTATAGAAATGTTATGATTACTAGTTACTATATCCTTGTCCATCTTTATCACCTATTAAAATATATGTGACTTAAAACTATATATGAAAAAAATTAGGTTTCCCTAATTCTATTCTTCTTCTTTATTATATTCAGCAAATATAGCATCCTCAAACATTTTTCTTGTTTCTGCATTTATAGGATGGGCTATATCGTGATATTCCCCTTCAGCATTCTTTCTACTTGGCATTGCAATAAATAATCCATCTTTTCCTTCAATAATTCTAATATCGCGAATTACAAAGCAATCATCTAGTAAAACTGAAGCTATTCCTTTCATTCTAGTATCATCATTTTTCTTGTGAACATTGACTGACGTTATTTTCATAAAAAAGCATCTCCTTCCGTTATCATTTCACAACATAAGTATATAATAAATATTTTAAAAATGCAAGTTTTTTTGCATTTATATTAAAAAATATTCTACTCGTGAAATGAAAAAGTAGGAAGAAATGAGCCATGTCCATGTGGGAGTGGTAAGAAATACAAAAAGGGTGGTGGTAAATAAAATAGTAATCCCTTATAAATAAAAGAATTTACATTTACAAACAAATTTATAATAATTTAAAAACATGTCATCTTAAATAGATAGATTACTAATAATTTTACATTTTATATATTTTTCTTTTGATTGTTTCATCTTCCATAGATTTTTCAAGTCCAAACATTTCATCAATATTGTAATCATCCTCTGAAAAATCTTCTATTATGTCTTCATAAGGGTATTCTCTAATGGTTGATAAATAAAAAGCTGCGTCGTCTACTAATGCCTTTAAAAAAGCAAGCTCTTTATCATTTAATAAATCATTCTTACATGAAATATTTCGCATATTAAAATCGGTACACTTAGATATTTCATAATCACCACTTATATTTTTCATTTTTTCATAATAAACTTTTGTTGCTATTTTTTTTGTATCTAACAAATCTTTTTCTTTTACATACTCAAATATGCTAAAAAGCACTTCTAATTCCTCTATATTATATTTATTGAAAAATATTTCTAATTCTTCATCATTCATGACTTTTTCATTATCATCCATATCTAATATTACAAACATTTTTATACTCCTTTTTTTACAAAAATACCATTTTTCTTTACATAAACTCTTTTGGCATTTTTTTCAATCTTATTTACAATTTCCTCTTCTAAATTTATTCCTAATATCTCAGATATACCCATTAAGTATATAGCCACATCTGCTAATTCTTCACCTAAATCATCTTTTTTATTTTCCCAAGCTGAATATGCCTCAGATAATTCACCATATGCTAAACAAAATTCTACATTTAAATCTGTAACATTGAACCCTTTATTAACTTTATTTTCATACACTTTTTTCTGTAATTCTACTAAATCTATCATATTAATCCTCCATTTCGTTTTTTTTGTTTCTATAATCTTCTATAAATTTTTTTATTAAAAATTTTGATAAAATGATATCTGCATCTGCCAAATCATAATCTAGTAATTCTTCTATATCAACCCATTTGTATTCAGAATGTATATTTAATTTAAAATCTCCTTTTATATAATCACATTCATATAATTTTAAATCTACTATATGTCCAGGATATTCACATATGCTGTGAGTAATGTAATCCTTTATATTTGTTTCAATACCATATACTTCATCAAATGCCCTTTTTAATGTTTTTTTCTCATCTTCAAGACCTACTCTTCGCCCTCCAGGAAATTCCCATTTACCTTTTAAATCATCATCCTTATTTCTTCTAGCTATCAAACATTTCCCATCTTTCATAATTAATGCACATACGACATCTAATATTTTTTTATTTGGAACATTGTTTGTTATTTCAAAAGGTATTCCATTTTTTTTAACTACCTGTTTTAAAAATAAATTAATAGCTGAACTCATAGATAAACCTAAATCCGTTAAAACCATAGTAGCTTCTTTTTTAACATTACTATCTACTTGTATATTAATAGCGCTAGTTTTGTTATCCATATCTCTCACCTCATAAAGTATGTTATCACTAAAATTTTAATAAGTCAATATGATTCTACAATTTTACTACAATTTTACTACATCTGTTCAAAATTCAATAAAAAATGATGAAACATAACAATCATCATTTTTTTACTTAACCATTCTTTTCTCCATATAGTTTTTTAACTTCTTTAATACTTAACTCTCTATATTCTCCAGATTTAACTCCATCTAGTGTTAAAAAGGCAACGCTTTCTCTTTTTAATTTGAGTACATCATAACCAATAGCCTCAAACATTTTCTTAACTTGATGATTGCGACCTTCGTGTATAATTAACTCTACTACACTGGTGTTAGTCTTTTTATCTATCCTAAGTATTTTGCCTTTACACTTACTAGTCTTTTTACCATCTACTATAACTCCGTTTGAAAGTACTTTTAATTCTTCTTTAGTTATTAATCCTTTTATTTTTGCTACATATACTTTTTCTATATTATTTTTAGGATGAGTTAAATAGTTAGTCAAATCTCCATCGTTTGTAAGTATAAGTAAACCTGTTGTATCATAGTCAAGTCTTCCAACAGGATAAATTCTTTTATCTGTATTAATTAAATCAACTACTGTCTTTCTACCTTTATCATCACTAGAACTTGTAACTACTCCTCTTGGCTTATTTAATAAATAGTATACTTTATCCTCTTTATCACTCAAAGGATTTCCTTCTACTTCTATAAAGTCACTATAATCTGCTTTATATCCTAACTCTTTTATTACACTTCCATTTACTTTAACTTTGCCCTTACTAATTAATTCTTCTGCTTTTCTCCTAGAACAGTATCCTTTACTTGCAATAATCTTTTGTAAACGTTCCATAAAATCACCAAAAACATTATACATTATTTCAAGTAAAAAGTAAATTAACTATTATAATACTTGCAATTACTCCAACTAAATCTGCAAATAGACTTGCAAACAAACTATACCTAATTTTTTTTATACCAATACTTCCGAAATATAATGTTATTACATAAAAAGTAGTATCAGTACATCCCTGTATAACGCTGCCAAGTAATCCTAGAAAACTATCTGGACCGTGTGTTGCAAAAATACTATTTAGGTATGCTAAAGAAGCACTCCCTGAAATAGGTCTAACAAGGGCTAAAGGTAGTATTTCTACTGGAACCTTTATTAGAGCAAACAAAGGAGAGAAAAAAGAGAGTACAAAGTCTAACACACCACTATTAATAAACAAGTTAACAGCCAGTATCATAGCAATAAATGTAGGAAATAGATTTAATATACAAGAGAAACTCTCTTTAACTCCCTCTATAAAGGTATCGTATATATCTATTTTTTTTATAAATCCATAAACTACTATAAATACTACCATTAAAGGTATTACTAAATTAGATAAAAAATTAATTTTTATACCTCCTTGCTAGTATTCTATCTATAATAAAGCCACCTAAAGTTGCAAATAGTGTACTTAGTATACAAGCAAATACTATTTTAGTTGGCTCTAAACTTCCATACATCATTCTAAGTGAAATAATTGTTGTAGGTATTATAGTTAACCCGCTTGTATTTATTACTAAGAATGTTATCATAGAACGAGAGGCAGTATCTTTCTTTTTATTTAGTTTTTGAAGAGAGGACATAGCCTTAAGTCCAAATGGAGTAGCCGCACTGCCAAGTCCAAATATATTTGCAATCATGTTACTTGCAATTAAACTTAAAGATTCATGCCCTTTAGGTATTTCTGGAAATATTTTAGTGAGTACAAAAGAAAGTTTATTTGAAAGTTTTTCTAGTAAATGAGATTTTTCTGCTATTTTAGTAAGTCCCATCCAAAGGGCAATTACTGGAAATATTTTGAATAACATATCTAAACTTATTTTTGTACTATCTACTATTGTACTATTTACAGTTTCTAAATTATTAGTAAAAAAACCATACGATATACCTACAACTATTAAAACAAGCCATACAATATTTACCATAAACTGTTAAACCAATCCTTTATTTTTTGAAATATAGATTTTTTAACTTTTTTTAATTCTTTAACATATATATCTTCTTCGTGTATTATTTTATCTCCTAAATATACCTTTATAACTCCTACTTTTGTATTAGATTTAATATTTCTAACTTTCTCTAATTCGTATTTTATAAGTAGACTGTTTTGTTCATTATTTTGAATTAAGTAACTATAATCGTTATTTATATATATTTCATAATCACTGTAATATTTTTCATCATATATATTCAACTTACCTTTATTAAGTATTTTTATATTAGTATAGTTATTAAATCCATATTCAAATAGTGATTGATGGTCAGACCAGTCATTACCATCGTTTAGAGTTACTACTACAAGATTAATATTATCCTTTGATGCAGTAGATACTAAAGTTCTTTTTGCTATTTCAGTGAATCCAGTTTTACCACCCGTTGAATATTTATATAAAGAAAGTAGTTTGTTTTTATTAATCCAACTATATGTATTTTTATTAGTAGTTAAAGTATATTTCTTAGTCCCTGTAATAGTTTTATAATCATCTAACCTCATCGCATAACTAGTTAGTATTGCCATATCGTAAGCAGTTGAATAATTACCACTCTCTTGGTCAAGCCCACTAGGATTATTGAATGTTGTATTAGTCATTTTAAGTTCTTTAGCCTTTTCGTTCATCATAGATACGAATTCATCCACACTACCACCTACATATTTAGCAATAGCAAGGGCTGCATCGTTCCCACTTCTAAGCATTAGTCCATATAGTAAATCTCTTAATGTTAGCTCTTCTCCTACTTTTATATAAATTCCAGAGCCATATGCATTATTTATTTCATCACCAACTATAACTTTATCATCGAGTTTTCCTGATTCTATTGCAACTACTGCTGTCATTATTTTAGATATACTAGCAACACTCCTAACTTCGTGTATATTCTTTTCATAGAGTATTCTATTAGTATCTATATCCATAAGTATCGCACTTCTCGCGCTAGTTTCTATCGCATTTATTTTAAGAGGAATTAATAATAATAGTAAAAGTATAAATTTTTTCATATTTTCACCTAAAAAAGTATATGTACAAACTAATTAAAATATTTTATTATTCCTTCTTTTATAGAATTTGCGATTTTTAATTGATAATCAGACTTTTGAAGTAGATACCTGTCGTTTGGATTAGATAAGAATCCTGCTTCAATTAAAACACCCGGAACAGTTATTTTTCTATTCATAAGCATTGTACTTATCTCTTTAATCTCTCTTGTTGTTTTTAAATCTTTTTTAAGTTGTTCTTGCATTAGTTTAGCAATATCAATATTTTTATCATTAATATCGTCAAAGAATACTTGTGCGCCACTCCAAGTAGATGAACTAATAGAGTTTAGATGTATAGATATATAAATATCTGCCTTTGATTCATTGATTATTTTTGCCCTATTATTAAGGTCACTTTTCTTTCTGGAGCCAGTATAGTTTTTACTTAAATCATAATCCGCGTATCTTGTTAAATATACTATCGCACCTTCACTTTCAAGTACATTTTCTAACTTTTTAACTATCTCTAAATTTATGTCCTTTTCATATATATTTTTATAAATAGTGCCCGGGTCAAGACCTCCATGTCCAGCGTCTAGATATATGACTTTTCCTAAAAGTCTAAGTTCAGCATCTTTGGTATTTGCGTTTACAAATGAAATCATAGATAAACTTATTATAAGTAAAAATAATGAATATATCTTTTTCATCTTATCACCAATAAAATATATGAAATAAACTTTTATTATTATAATATTTATTGAAAAAAGTAAGTATTTTATCCATACTTACTTTATATTTTCTTTACACTCGCTTAAATAAATTCCAAGGTTTTCTATTTGGCAACTCTAAACTAAAAGTTAGAGTTTCTTTTGTTATTGGATGGTTAAAGGTAATTTTTTTAGAAAACAATGCGATTTGTTCTCCCACTTTAGCACTCTTATTATATTTTTGGTCACCATATAAAGGATGATTACGAGATGAAAACTGTACTCTTATTTGATGAGACCTACCTGTTTCTAGGTTTATACTAACTAAAGATAAATTGTCTTTATAATCTATAACTTCATAGTTCAAAATAGCCTCTTTTCCTTTATCATCTACTTTAACTATATTTGTTTTATCATCCTTAAGTAATCTATCTTTAAATGTACCACTACTATCTAATTTTCCTTCAACTACTGCATAGTATGTTTTCTTAAAAGTCCTATTTCTTACTTGTTCACTAAGTCTAGATGCACATTTACTGGTTTTAGCAAACGCCATAACCCCACCTACTGGTCTATCTAATCTATGTACAAGTCCTAAATAAACATTAAAAGGTTTATTATCCCTTTTCTTTATAAAATCTTTTAACATAGTAAGAAAGTCTAAATCATTACTATCATCTTTTTGTACAGGTATATTTACTGGCTTTTCAACTACTAATAGATGGTTATCTTCATATATAATATTAATCATTACTTATATACCTACCATATATTCCACAAGGAAGTATTAAGTTATCTCTAGTTATTTTAAGTCCAACTTCTCCTGCGTCAACTTGTCCATTTGGATATAATGGAAGAAGTGTTGTTTTTAATATGTTTTCTAACACTATACTAGAAATACCCGCTGTATATGAATTGATTAAAAAGAATAGTGGCTTATCACTCAATATTTTTATACAGGCATTTATAAGTTCATAAATTGACTTTTCAAACTTCCAAACCTCATTATTAGGTCCTCTACCATAACTCGGAGGGTCCATAACTATTGCATCATACTTATTTCCTCTTCTATATTCTCTTTCTACAAATTTTAAGCAGTCATCTACTATAAATCTTATAGAGTTATTTTCAAGTCCACATAACTTCATATTTTCTTTTGCCCATTCAGTCATTCCTTTTGATGCATCAACTTGTACTACATCCGCACCTGCACTAGAACAAGCCATAGTAGCTGCGCCCGTGTATGAAAATAGATTTAACACTTTTATTTTTCTATTACTTTTCTTAATCATATCCATCATAAAATCCCAGTTTGTTGCCTGTTCAGGAAATAGTCCAGTATGTTTAAAATTAGTTGGGCTTACTTTAAAGGTCAAATGTTTATAAGAGATAGTCCAATACTCAGGTAGTTTAGAATAAAACTTCCACTCTCCTCCGCCTTTATTACTTCTAAAATAATGTCCATCAATATTTTTCCAAGAATCGTTATAATCGACATTCCATATTGCTTGAGGGTCTGGTCTTCTAAGTATTATATTTCCCCATCTTTCTAATTTTTCACCATTTCCTGCGTCTATACATTCGTAATCTTTCCACTCATCACTTATTCGTCTCACTTTATCACCACTATAAGTATAACACATTATAAGATATTTTCACATATTAAATTATCACATAAGTCTTTATATTTTTCATATTCTTCTTTATTTTTAATAGTCCAACCTATTGTTAGTTTATCTGTTTTAAAAGGTAAATTCTTTTTATTAACAGATATAAAATCTATCTTTTTTATATACTTTTTTAATATTTTATAATTAATGTCGTTTAGTATTATTAATCCTATTATATAATTCTTTCTATTTTTATAAAACCAATCTATTACAAATGGATTCATTGTTTGAATAGCAAAATAGCCTTTATAATCATCTAATATTTTTACAAGTTCTTCTTCAAAGTTAGAATTGTTATCCACATCTTTTATTTCTATTAGGATAGGGACTTTACCATCAACTATGTGCATAACTTGTTTTAAAGTGGGAATTGTGTATTTATTTTTGATTTTTATTTTAGATAATTGTTCATAACTTAGTGTTTCTATTATTTTATTCACACCACAAAGTCTATAAAGGTCATAATCATGATAGATAACTATAGTTTTATCCTTAAGTATGTGTATATCTAGTTCAATTATATAATTTTTATCCACACACTTAGTAAAAGCACCTATAGTATTTTCTACTACATTAGAGTTGTGCACACCCCTATGTGCGATTAGAGTTTGTTTTAAAAAATTTAAGTCTTTCATACTTAACTATATGAAAAAAAGATATATTTATCTATATCTTTCAATCTCATTATCTTTAGCAAAGTTAGAAATTGCAAGGAAATTTTCATCATAGCCATATTTTTCTTGACCAAAAGATAACCACATTTTTTCCCATGTCTTTTCTTTTTCTAATAACCTTTGTACATTTGCATCATAGAAAGATTTATTATCTTCTTGCTTAGTTAAATCAACACATCCATCTTCTCCATAAAGTTTTGCTTGTAAATCACATTCTAGTTTATCACAGTGGTGCGAAAAAAGGGCTTCTTTAGTTTTTCTTTCGTCAAATTCTAAATACAAACTTTCTATATCGCTTGAATTTAATAATCCACTTAATATATTATGGACAGCTGCGTGTTCTATCTTTTCTTTTTCTTCTTTAGATATTTGAAATTGTGTTAAATCACCTATTACAGTTTCACCAATTTCATGAATCGCAAGCATCATTAGAACTTTTTTAATATCTATATCATATTGATATTCTTTATAAATTGCTAGGGCAAGCATTTGAGTTGAATATACATGCTCTGCAACGCTTTCAAGTCTTTCCCTTTGAACATTCCAATCTTTCCAACCTGTTCTAATTAAGTTTTTTAATCTATTGCATAGTACATAAAATTTAATTACATTTTCTTCTTTAGACATAATAACTCTCCTTATTTGTGTATTATTATAACAAATAAGAATTATAAAATCTAGTATTAGTCTCTAAAATGTCCGAATTTTGCTCTTTCTTCGTAACACTCGTTCTTTAAGTCTAAATCTTTTATGATATTTTTTGGTTTACATTCTTCATATAAACTCTTATCTGCTTCAATATTACCCAAGTTTGTTTTAATATAAATAGCAAGTGGTTCTTCCATACCTATTGCATAAGATAGTTGTACTTCACACCATTTATATTTGTCATTAGATTTAACTATATTCTTAGCAATTTCTCTTGCTTTATATGCAGCAGACCTATCAACTTTAGTTGGGTCTTTTCCAGAGAACGCACCTCCACCTACATTAGCAAATGATTGATAACTGTCTACAACAATTTTTCTACCAGTTAAACCTGCATCTCCTTCAAATCCTCCTATTTCAAATCTACCAGTAGGATTTATTATGAAGTTTTCTACTTCTATATTATATTTCTTACAAATATTAGTGCATATATCTTTTATAATACTATCAGTAGCTTCTCTATCCTCTTCTGTATTTTGATAACAAACAGTAAATGTCTTTATACCTACTAATTTATTATCTTCATCATAAATACCAGTTATTTGAGATTTACCGTCTGGTAAAAACCTTTTATCTTCCTTTCTTAATTCATCGTATGCCATACTTAATTCTTGAAGTATTACCATAGCAGTAGGTAATAATTTCTCTGTATCACGACAAGCATATCCAAACATCATTCCATTATCTCCCGCACCTCCAACTTCATCGTTAGTTCCAAGTGCGATATCAGGACTTTGTTTTCCTATATTATCTATTATTTCATAGTCAGTTGAATATCCAATATCTTTTAGTACTCTTTTAGCTACTGATTCAACATCGACTTTTGAATTTGAAGTTACTTCTCCTGTTATAAAGATTTTTCCTTTTCCTCCTACAACTTCAATTCCACATCTTGAATTTTTGTCATCTTTTAAATAAGCATCAAGCAATGCGTCACTTATTTGGTCGCATACTTTATCTGGATGTCCTCTAAAAACTATTTCATTACTATAAAATTTCATACTACCTTCCTTTCTTTGTAACATCTCACAAAAAAATACTCAAGATAACCTGAGTACGAAAGTTATCTTATAGATCTAGCTTTACCACCAAATTTAATTGGTTGGTGTGACTTCATTGGGCTAGTCCCTCCATCACTCTTTATAAGATGTTAACTAAATTATAGCACATATTAAATTATAATACAATAAGTTGTAATCTTTAATATGTAAATCGATCATTCTTTTCTAAATCCTCAAATAATTCTTCAATATTATTATAACTTTTATACTTTTCTGGATGTTTTTCCATATCTACTAATTCTTTAAAGGTTTCTTCCAATTCCTCTAAAGTAAAATATTCTAATAAATCAGTTTTTTCTAAATTTAACACATTTATCCACCTCTATGTTAATTATACTATTTGTAAAACTTTTTGTATAGATATATAACCAATATACCAGCATTTGCAAAGTTGAGATTAATCAATCGTATATAATATCACAATAAAACAGAGTGGAATTAACACTCTGTAATTTTAGCGTTATTTGCCTTGGTGCGACGCTAACACATAGCGCTTACCTACAATAATGTAAATTTAATAAATTTACGGCGCATAACAAGGACTTACTGATAACACCATTATTATATTATGCATTTTTTTAAATGTCAATACATATTAAGATTAAATTTCAACTCGTTCATTTTATTGGGAAAAAGAACTCCCCTGATATATATTTTTCTATTTTCATTTTATTAATTTCATCGGAAAAACAATTATTTGAAATTAAATTTGTATAATAAATATTAGAAAATACATCTGCTATTTGTATTAATTCTCTGTTTTCAGATTGACAATATTCAACATAAAATTCTTCTTGGATATGACTTCCTGTAACTAATTCTGTATTTAAATATTCACCTAATGTTGACCTTGTTTCAGTTCTAACATTCCTCTCATCAATAAATAGATAGTTTTCTTTGACAGATATTTGTTTATTCTTAGTAAAATGTTCAAAGCTTAATTTTAAAAGATAATTAAATGCTCTTGCAGTATTATTATAAAAATAATCTTTGACTTTTTTATTGTCACATATAATATAATATATTTCAAATAATTCATTTTGGCAAAAGAAGTTGACAAATTTTCTTTTCATATTAGCATTGAAACAATTCCCTTTTAATTCTTTAAATTTCCCATTATCATAGAACATTTTATTTTCTTTATCCATCTTTTTTAAATTGTTAAAATTACTGCTTATAAATCTTTTAAAAACTCTTTTTAATTTATCTTTATTTTTAGGCATTATAATACAGATGACAAAATATTTGTTTTTGTAATAGTTTAGATATTTTTTAGTCATACTTCCAGATTCATCTATATAAAATGTGTTAATACTTCACCACCACCAATAAGATTATATCATATACTGATAAATATTATCTATAAATTAAACTATTAATTTAAATTTTTTTTGTGTGTGCTACAAAATATTTTAACGATACTCTTAATAACGAAAAAACCTAGAAATATCAACAATTTCTAGGCTTTTAAAACTGTAAAAATTAACGTTTTGAGAATTGAGGTGCACGACGAGCAGCTTTTAAACCTGGTTTCTTACGTTCTTTAGCTCTTGGGTCACGAGTAACAAGTCCAGCTTTCTTTAATATTTTTCTATAACTATCTTCGTTTGCTTCATTTGCCTTATCATATTCAAGTAAAGCACGAGTTATACCTAAACGGATTGCTCCTGTTTGACCGCTTGCTCCACCACCAGATACTTTAACTTCTATATCGAAAGTGTTTTCATTATTTGTAGCTACTAAAGGTTGTTTTAAATCCATTACATAAGTTGCATATGGCATAAATTCATTAACATCTACACCATTAACAGTTATTTTACCACTTCCAGCAGTCATTTTAACTTGAGCAATTGAAGACTTTCTTCTTCCTGTTCCTATAAATACTTTCTTTGCCATGTCTTCCCTCCTTATTTAACTTTCATTTCTACTGGCTTTTGTGCCATATGAGGATGTTCACTACCCTCATAAACAAATAATTTCTTAATTACTTGTCTACCTAATCTAGTGTGAGGTATCATACCTTTAACAGCTCTTTCAATCATCTCAACTGGATAATTTTCTCTCATCTCTTTTGCAGTTCTTTCTCTTAATCCTCCAGTATAACCTGAATGGTTATAATAAATTTTATCTTCTAATTTATTTCCTGTTAGATTAACTTTTGAAGCATTAATTACTATTACATAATCTCCACAATCGATATGTGGTGTGTAAGTAGGTTTATGCTTTCCGCGTAAAACATCTGCTACTTTAGTTGCTAGGCGTCCTAAACTAACACCTTCAGCATCTATAACATACCAATTACGCTCTACTGTTTCTTTTTTTTGCATAAATGAATTTTTCATAAATTTTTCCTTTCTCCAATACATATAGCAAGTTTTCCCAAGACTTACTAAATGTGGGATTAAATGTACCAACTAAAATAATACTAAAAAATACTAAAAAAGTCAATAAAAATATATTATTTTATTAACTTTTTATTACTATTTTACTCAAAATAATCAAGTTTCATATTCTCTCTTACACGCTTCATTACTTCTTCTGCTTTTTTCTTTGTTGCCTCTGTACCTTCTTTTAATATTCTATCTACTTCATCAGGTCTATCTTCATAATATTTACGTCTCTCTTGTATTGGTTTTAAAAATTCTATAATATTACGAGCAAGTTCTTTTTTACAAAATACACAGCCTCTTTCACCCTTTTTACATTCGCTGCACACATCCTCTATATTTGGATTTTTAATTAATTGGTGGTAGTAATATACCATACAAATATCAGGATTTGCAGGGTCATCTTTTCTAAGTTTATTAGGATCTGTTTTTGCGTCCATTACTTTTTTAGTAATAGTTTCCTCATCATCTGATAAATATATGCAGTTGTTAAGTGATTTACTCATTTTCTCATTTCCATCTAAGCCTTTAATTCTAGGATTTTTACTAAGTACTGCTTCTGGAACATTAAATGTATCTCCATATATTTTATTAAACTTCCTAACTATTTCTCTTGCTTGTTCTAGGTGTGGCAACTGGTCGTCTCCAACAGGTACTATATTTGCATTAACACATGCAATATCTGCTGCCTGAGATACTGGATAACCTAAAAATCCATAAGTAATACTTTCCCCATCGTTACCAAATAATTCTTTTTTTTGAGCAACTTCAAACTTAGTAGTCGGATTTCTAAATAGACGAGATACTGACACTAAATTAGAAAAGTATACTGTTAGTTCTGCTGTTTCAGGAATAAGTGATTGAATATATATGTGTGATTGTTTTGGATCTATTCCAGCAGCAAGATAATCAAGAGCAACTTCACGGACATTATCTCTAACTTTCTTTGGATTATCAAAGTTATCTGTAAGAGCTTGAACATCTGCTATTAATATATAAGTATCATAATCATACTGCATCTTTACTCTATTTTCTAATGATCCGAAATAGTGTCCTAAATGAAGTCTTCCCGTAGGTCTATCTCCTGTAAGTATCGTTTTCATAAGTCCTCCTTAATCTATATAATATTTTATCGTATCGTTAAACTCTAATTCAGAGTTTTCAAGTATTGTTTTTATTCCAACAGAATCGCTATAATAATAAAGTTTATTCTTATATATATAATATAAGTAATTATCATTAAATTTTATATCAGTTGTTGGAACATCTAGTAGATATTTATAAACATCTATATTATTTTTATCTACTCTATAAAGTTTATATGATATACCATCTTTTTTAAATAGATAGTAATATTCATCTGACTCTTTTACTAAATCATAATCAGTGAAATAATTATCTAGTGTTTCATAGTTAAAATATATCTCGTTATTTGCTTTAGTTTTATTCATCTTTTCCCATTTTTTATTGTTATAGTACTTGATATATTTATCACTAGATACTAATTTTATTTTATTATTTTCTATATCTATCTCATATTGGTTTTCATTATCTCTATCGTATATGTATAATCTATCATCAACTATACCTTCTATATAAGAATCATATGAAATATCTATTTTTGATTCTAACTTTTTAATCTCTTTTGTATTTAGATTAACTATATAAAAATATTTAAATGTAAAATTACTTTCATAATCTGCTGTTATATAATATCCATTAATAAATGCATTTAATTTATTATTGTATATATCTTTTTCAAATAGTTTAACACTCTCTCCATTTATTAATAAACCATTATATGTAGTTATTGTAGTTGTTTTATCAAAATTATCAAATGTATTATATTTTACTGTACCTACTATTTTAGTATCAAGAATTGTGTTATTAAAGTTATTACTATTATATAAATCTATGGATTCTACATATTTATCTAAATCGCTAAACTCTCCTTTAATAGAGTTATAATCATATAATATACCATCTTTAAAGCACATCATATCTGTATATAAAGAACTCTCTATAACAGGCAATACACATTCTACACTATCATCTTTATATATAAATGCATTCTTTATAATTTTATTTTTATTTAAATTTTTATATATTCTAAAAGGATATACTTTCTTATTAAAAGTAAGTTCTATATAATAATTATCTTTGTAATATTCTTTTATATTTATTTTATTATTATCTATATTTAATTTATAAGTAATACTATTAAAGTTTAATATTTGCTTTAATACAATTATTAAAATAATTAATACTATAAGCAATATAAGCAATTTATATTTTTTATTCATAATACACCATACTACAAATTAATTATTTATTTTCTGCATTTAAATTATATTTTCTTTTTTCACTCATCATGTATTCAGTAATCTCAGTTTCAATATCGTCCATAGCACGCTTAGATATATTAGATAAAAGTACTGTCTCTTTTACTGTATCTATAAAAAGTCTTCCCCAAATAATTCCAGTATTTACTGTTAAATCATTAAACATATCTGGTGTGATTGCAAGATAAGTATATCCAAAGAATACTCTTTTTTGAGCGAGTAATATTCTTTTATTTGTTAGTGCGACTACAAATGTAGAAAATATATCTATAGATGATAATCCTTTTTGAGCAGCAAAAACAAACTTTACTTCCTCTCCAGGATTTAAATACTTTTCTATAACTTTAGAGTGAGCCTTTAATCGCCAAGCAACAGTACCTGGATATTTATTTTTAAATTCTCTAACCATTTCATAAACGCTTTTCATAACATCACCTAACTATTATTATATCAAATATATTAAAATTATCAACAAAAAAATAGTATAACTTTACGCTATACTATGATTCTTTAATAAATCCTGCCTTAGTAAATTCTCTTACCAACTGTGAAATAGTTCTTTCGCCAGAGAAATAACTACTTACTTTATTATTTTTTACAATTAGTATTAATGGTGTGCCTATTGAACCATCATTTACATAGTCTTCATCATCATAACCAATAGTTCCTAAACTCTTAAAGAATTTACCATTTTCATCATCAGTCATATCATCCATAGTTAAATAATTAATAGTAATATTATAGTCGCCAGCTACAGAATTAAGAGCAGGTTTAATTGCTTGACAGTGTGGACAAGTAGTTGAACCAACAACTATTATATGGTCCTTTTTATCGCTAATTAACTTAGTATATTCATCGTAATTAATGAATGTTATATTCTTTTCAGCACCATATTCTGCATCTTCAGGAAGTACTCCAGCACCTTTTAAGAATTCTACATACTCTTCACCTTCAACATATCCAGTTTCTGTATCGATAACTTTGCCATTTTCTACTACTACAGTAGTTGGAGTAGAGTGTTTTGGCATTTCTAGTTTTTCAAGTAACTCATTTCTTTGTTTTTTAGCTAGTTTAGATGTATCTACATAGTAGTAATCCATGTCGTACTCTTCTGATATAGACTCAAGTATTGGAGTTAACATAGAACACCAACTACATTCTGTACTTGCATAATAAATAACTGTTCTTTCTTTTGAGTTAAATGCTTTATTAAATCCTTCCATTATCTCATCTTGTTCACTATTAGTAATTGTTCCATTACTTTTCAAAGTATCGACTACAAATATTCCTATTAACACTAGTGCGACTACTGATAATACTACCGTTAATATAATTGATATTTTCTTTTCTTTTGACATATAAATCCTTCTTTCTTGTTACAAACTAATTATATCATATTTTTGTTACTTTCTACAACAATATCCTCATATTTTAATTGTTTAATTCATTATTTACTTCGATTATTTCAATATTTTTTATAAACCAATTATTATCAGATATTTGGTTTGACAATTCAAAATCCCATGTAGGTATAGAACCATCGTCCTCAAACTCTATATATGTTTTAGGATATGACGAATCTACACTATCAAATATATAATCGTGTTGTAAACTATCAATATGTATTCTAACTTTATAAGGTTGTGTGTTTAATTTGATTGCGTTTATCAAATCAAAATAAGAAACATATTCTCCAACACTAAATAAATACGGTGAGATAACTTTAATATTCTCTTTAAAGAAGTCATCTTCTGTAATATTTAAATTCAAATAAGACTCATACTCTTCATAAAATGATAAACTTTCCTTTGTAGGAACGATATAATAAATGTTATATTTTAAATTAAACTCAAAAAGCAATTCTCTATTTTCATCTATTTGTAACAAAATTTTATTAGGTTGCTTTTTAGTTTTTACAAGCAAAATTAAATCATAATAAGATATATTCTTCATTAAATCACCCAATCATCAGGAATCGCATAAATCAGCTTTAATATCAACAGCCATTGCAACCAACACATTTTTCTTTAATTTTTTTAAATCAAAGTTTTCTTTGTTCAATCAACTTATTTTCATTAACTTGCTTTTGCAATAACTCTAAATCTTTAAGGCTTTTATTATCTTTTAATGCTTCCATTTGTCTTCTTGCTGAATTATTTAATCTAATAAGTCTTTCTCTTTGAGGGACTTTTTCTTCTATCAATAGAGCATTAGTATTTTGTAAATTATTTAATATTACTAGGTGTAATAAATCTGTATAATCTCTAATATTGCCTTTTAAGTTAGGATTCTTATCTCTCCATTCTTTAGCAGTCATCCCAAATAATGCTACATTCAATACATCAGCTTCTTCTGCATACACAAATTGTTTTTGTTTTTCAGTTAAAGTTGGAACTATGCATTTCTTAATTGCATCTGTATGAACAACATAATTAACTTTTGATAAAAGTCTAGTTGCACTCCACTCAACTTTATATTGATAAGCTTCATTTGTTTTTAATCTTTCGAATTCAGTTATTAAGTATAATTTAAATTCTGGTGACAACCAACTTGCAAACTCAAAAGCAATATCTGGATGAGCAAAAGTTCCACCATTATATCTTCCTTGTTTTGAAATTACGCCAATGGCATTTGTTGATGTAATCCATTTTTTTGGAGTCATCACAAAAGCGTTTGTCCCTGACTCATTTTTAAACCCATCGAATTCGACGGAATTAAAATTTGGATTATTTATATTCTCCCACGTTCCTAAGAAAAGAATTGTATTTGTAGTTCTCATCCAGTTTTGAATTATATAGTCAGTTCTTTCTTTATCTTTATATCGTGCTAAATCGGTCAAAGAAATATAATTTACATTACCAACTCGCATTATTCCAATTTTATTTTCTTTTACAACAATTTCAGTTGTTATTATATCTGTTTTCATTCTAATCCCCCTCTTTATGTCTGGTAGTGTGCATAGCTTGTATACGCAATACTTGTTTTTCCTTTATTTACCACAACAATTTTTGTATTTCTTACCAGACCCACAAGGGCATGGTTCATTTCTTCCTATTTTCTTAACTCTTTTAGGTGCAGCAGTTTTAGTCTTATCTTTTGTTTCGTTAGTAACGCCTTCTGCTACTTTCTTACGTTCACTATTTTGTCTTACTTCTGCTTTAAGTAAATAAGTAGTTGTTTGGGCATCTATCTTGGCAAGTAATTCATCAAATAATTCAAAACCTTCAGTTTTATACTCTCTAAGAGGATTGTTTTGGGCATAACTTCTTAAGTGAATTCCCTCTCTCAAATGAGCCATAGTATTGATGTGTTCCATCCAATGTGTATCTATAACTCTTAAAGTAATTGCTTTTTCAAATTCATTTGTTACTTCTTCAGGTATCTTCTTTATCTTTTCTTCATATTCTAAAGATAATCTTTCATATAAGTAATCTACTATCTCTTCAGAACTCTTATATTCTATTTCATCAAATGTAACTTTATGTTTTAATAAATCGTTAATAGTTTCTAATATCTCCGATTTATCATTTCTACTCAAATTATCGTTTTCGTCAAAGTGTGAATAAACTACATCACTTACATAATTTCTAAAGGTTTCTAAAGTAGATTCGTGTATTGATTCCATATCAAGTATTTGATTTCTCTTATCATAGATAATATTTCTTTGTTCGTTTATAACATCATCGTATTCAAGTAAAGTCTTTCTCATATCGAAGTTATTTCCTTCAACTCTTTTTTGAGCAGATTCTATTGAATTAGATAACATTTTATTTCTAATTGATACATCTTCACTAAATCCAACTCTTTGAAGCATTAATTTAGCCCTATCAGTACCAAATCTTACCATTAAGTCATCTTCAAATGATACGCAGAACTGACTCTCTCCCGGATCTCCTTGACGCCCCGAACGACCTCTCAACTGATTATCTATACGTCTTGATTCATGTCTTTCAGTACCGATTACAAATAATCCTCCGAGTGCTTTTACATCATCAGTTAATTTAATATCTGTACCACGTCCAGCCATATTGGTTGCTATTGTAACTGCACCTTTTTCACCAGCTTTAGCAATTATCTCTGCTTCTCTTGCATGGTTTTTAGCATTTAATACTTCGTGTGGTATTCTCATTTTCTTAAGTCTTTCACTTATAAGTTCACTAGTTTCAACTGCTATTGTACCAACTAAAACTGGTTGCCCTGTTGCGTGGCGTTCTTTTATTTCGTTTACTATTGCTTTATACTTACCTTCTTTAGTTGCAAATAACAAATCTCCATAATCTTTACGAATAACAGGTTTATTAGTTGGAACTTGTATAACATACATGTTATATATATCCCTAAACTCTTCTTCTTCTGTTTTAGCAGTACCTGTCATTCCTGATAGTTTTTTATACATTCTAAATAAGTTTTGGAATGTTATAGTAGCTAAAGTTTTAGTCTCTTCATTTATTGTTACTCCTTCTTTAGCCTCTATTGCTTGGTGCAGACCATCTGAATAAGCACGACCTTGCATAAGTCTTCCTGTAAATGGGTCAACTATTACTATCTTACCATCGTTTACTACATAATCTACATCTAGTTTCATCGCATAGTTTGCCTTTAATGCTTGATTTATAAAGTGAACTAAATTAGTATGACTTATATCGTATAAGTTGTCAACACCAAAAGCCTTCTCTGCTTTTTCTATACCTGTTTGGTCTAGTGAGACTGCTTTAGTCTTTTCATCGTATATATATCCTTCATTTTCTTTTAGACTTTTAGCAAATTTATCTGTTTGCATATATAAATTAGCAGACTTCATAAATCCACCTGATATAATAAGTGGTGTTCTTGCCTCATCTATTAATACTGAGTCTACCTCATCAATAATTGCAAAATTATATGGTCTAGCAACTCTATCTGATGCTTTTACTACCATGTTATCTCTTAGATAGTCAAAACCTATTTCATTATTAGTTGAATATAAGATATCACAGTTATATTGCTCTTTCTTTTCACTTGGAGTAAGTTCTCTTAAGTTTACTCCAACAGTAAGTCCTAAAAATCTATATATTTCACCCATCCAGTTTGCATCACGGTTAGCTAGGTATTCATTAACTGTAATTATATGTACACCCTCACCAGTTAGCGCGTTTAAATAAGCAGGCATTGTTGAAGTTAATGTTTTACCTTCACCTGTTTTCATCTCGGCAATATTACCATAATGTATTGCAAGACCACCTAGTATTTGTACATAGAATGGTTTTTCTCCAATAACACGGTAAGCTGCTTCTCTTGCAGTCGCAAATGCCTCTACTTTTATATCTTCTAGAGTCTCTCCATTTGCAAGTCTTTCTTTAAATTCTTTAGTTTTATCCTTTAATTTTTTATCAGATAATTTAGAGTACTCTTCATCTAAAGCAATTACTTCATCAGCAATCTTTTTAAACTTTTCTAACTCTTTATTTTCATGATTAAATAAGTTTTTAAATAATCCCATGTCTCATTCTCCTTTGTATACATATCTATTTTATCAAAAAACTTTACAAAATAATAGTGATTTTGAAAAAAATAGGCAGTAAAACCTATTTTATTTCAAGTATTCCATAATCTCCGTCTTTTCTTTTATATAAAACTTCTACTTCTTTAGTATCAACATTTCTAAAAGCGAAGAATTCGTGACCTAAAAGTTCCATTTGAAGTATTGCTTCTTCTTCGTTCATAGGTTTATCTTCTATTGTTTTTCTTTTTACGATTACTCTATCATTTTCTTCTTTCTCTTCAAAATCCAAAGCGAAACCTCTAATAGCATCTTTATTTATGTGCTTTTTCATTCTAGTTTTATTTTTTCTTATCTGTCTTTCTATTTTATCGGATACTTTATCTATTGAAGCATATAAATCTTTATTAGACTCTTCTCCTCTTAAGATAAATTTATTTGCGTTTATTGTAACTTCAACAACTTGCTCATTACCTCTTAATTTAATAAGAGCAGTCGCTGTTATATCATCTGGATTCTCAAAATATTTATCTAATCTCCCTATTTTTTCTTCTATGTACTTCTTTATTGATTCAGTTACATCTAACTTTTTTCCATGAATATTAAATTTCATAGTATCATCCTTTCTATAAATATTATAACACACTTTATAAGTAATTTATGTGAAAAAAAAGAAAAAACTACTAAACTAAAGCAGTTTTTATTTCTATTACATTTTTTGCTTGTAAACCTTTATCAGTTCTCACTAAATCAAATTTAACATATTGGCCTTCTACTAAAGTTTTATAACCCTCAGATAGAATAGCTGAATAATGAACAAATATATCTTCTTGCTCACTATATTCAATAAATCCAAACCCTTTTTCGTTATTGAACCACTTTACTTTGCCAGTAATCACGAAACACATCTCCCTTCTAGTTCTTGTTGACAATTTAAGTATACCATCTAAATATAAGTTTAGGCACACTTATCGCTCCCAAAAGTTCGACATACTTCGCCAATGTTGTAACAAAGAATTGCATATCTTTAGAAAGCATTCTAATTCTATCATAAATAATACACCTTAAAAAGCAAATTTGTTTGAAGTGCAGATTTTTGTGTTTAAAATCAAAATGTACGCAAAGCATAAAATCACATTAAAATTTATTAAACATTCAAACAAGTAATTAAAACATGTTCTATTTTAATATGCAAATTTAAATATTATAATTTGTACTGTGAGCATAAAGGGGTAGTGTGTTATGAAAAAATATGTAATTACTAAGTGTATGAATTACATTAAAAAAAATACAAATTATAATGACACTAAGCTAAAAGAAATTGAATATGGGCTCATTGGAATATACTTAGTATTTTCTAAAATGATTGTAATTTTTTCTATATCATTTTTACTTGGAATATTTAAAGAAATGATTATATTCACAGCACTCTATAATTTACTTAGAATGCCTTCATTTGGCTTGCACGCAACAAAAAGTTGGATTTGTTTAATGTCATCGATTGGTTTATTTATAATAATACCATATATATGCTTATATATACACATTCCTATATTTGTAAAAGTTATTATCGGAATAACTTGCATATATCTAATGTATAAAAATAGTCCAGCTGATACCGAAAAAAAACCTATTGTCAATAAAAAAAGGAGAGAAGTTTATAAAACAATATCAACATTAATAGTAATTATATATAGTTTTATTTCAATATTTATAAATAACAATTTTATTTGTAATTGTTTAATATTTACAATAATAATTCAAAATTTTATGATTTCTCCTTTTGCATATAAGTTATTTAAATTACCCTACAATAATTATATAAGTTTTTTAAAAAATCATCCAAATTTTACAGATTAAATTGGTTTAAACTTTTTAAAAGTTTAAATATAAAAGAATAGGAAGGAGGCAGTAAAATGTTTTTTGCAAATTTATTAGCCGCTTTAGGATTAGGTTCTGCTAATACAGGAAGTCAAGCTTGTTTATTTATGTGGTTTGATGAAGAACAATGTCCTGAATCATTAATAAAATAATTGAAAATCACATCATTTTTTGATGTGATTTTTGTATTTTATTACTAATACTTGGCTAAAAACTCTTTTGCTTATTTCAGTTTTATTCTCAAATATAGAATTATTATTTACAATATTTTGAACTAAAGGCAATCCATATCCATGACCTTTACCCTTAGTTGTATAACCCGCATTATTAATCTTTGAAATATCAACATTACCTTCGTAGTTATTTGAAACTTTAATACATAGTGATTGATCTTCAACATATAAAGAAATGTCAATGTTCTTACGCTTTAATTTTTTAACTGCCTCAATTGAGTTATCTATAAAAACTCCTATAATTTTGCATATGTCTATAATAGTATCTGTGTCCAATTCAATTAAATCAACACTTCTAATATTTCTATCCATATTCAACGAATAATTAATATTATTTTCTTTTATTTTCAATATCTCTGAATATATTGTAGCCCTAAGACCTCCTGAAGGTATTGAACTTACATCAAATAAAAGTTTTTCATCATCTAAATACTTATCTTCTATGATTGAATCAATATACTTTGGTATATCTTTATCACCATTTATTACCATAGCTCTAACCGTTAATAGTAAATTCTTATTTTCATGATTAGCAACTCTATATTTTGTCATCATATCTTCGTAATCATTTAAACTTTTTATAGCAATATTATACTTGTTTGAAACTTTATTATATTTATTTTGCGTTTTAAAAGAATAAAAAATTATAAATAAAACGAAAAAAGTTATAGCAACATTAAACATAAGAATATATTCAATTTTTACTTCTGTATAGGTCCAATATAATGCCATATTTAGTATAAGCATCCCAACTGTACAAAACAGTCCTAATTGAATAGGATTAATCTTATCTGTAGCTTTTAATAAACTATTATATATTTTTTTAATAAATTTAAATCTGATAAATATAAGTAATAAAATAGATATAACAATATTTGTGGCAAAATTTCCTAATATGGTATCAACTGTTTTATTTGCTTCGTTACCAAATAATAAAAACAAAATTATGGCATATAAAAATTCTGCTACAAAGATTAATAATTGAACAAAAATTGGCGTTATAATTGTCTTATTTAGTTTTTCTCTAAATAAATATTGGAAAAATATTATTAAAATTATAGTAACTACTGCAATTCTTATAAATTTGTTAATTATAAAATAATTTGCTATTGATACTGGTAACATGACTAATAAGGTTATATACAACCTATAACATTTAAAATCTATTTTTTTATTTAATAAGATATGCCATGCATATATAACTGTTAATGTTATTATAAAAAAATAAATAAAAATTAAACCTTTATCCATGAACTAATTCAACACCCTTCTATATTTATCAGAAAGTAAATCTATTTCCTCACCATTATCAAATAATATTGTTTTTTCGGCTTTATCTATTTTAACTTTTCTATCAGAATTAATATAACACGCCCTATGAGTTTGTATAAATCTATCATCTAACATATCTATAATTTTAGTTAAAGACAAATTTACTTTAAATTCAGTATAATCAGTTTTTATTACTGTTTTTCTCTCGAAACTATCTTTTGTAATATAAAGTATATCATTAATGTTTATAGTATATAAAACATTTCTATCCATAAATCTTATTGTATTCTTTTTATTAAGCAAGTCTAATGCTTTTTCTAATGATTTATTTAATCTTTTTTCACAGTTATCAAATTTATTAATAAATGATAAAAACATCAAATCATCTTTTAATACAACGTTACCTAATTCTTCGTGAGCAGTTAGAAATATAATAACACTATCTATATCTTTTCTTCTAATTTCTCTTGCAACATCTATACCAGATTTAGTTGGCGTTTCTATATCTAGTAAGTAGATTTTAAAAGGCATTTTAGTATCTACTTTCTCATAAAAGGATTTATTAAAATCATTAAAAGCATATATAGAATATTCTTTCCTGTTTTTATCCATAAATGCTTTAACCATTCTTTTAAAATTGTTTCTATCTTTTTCGTTATCATCACAAATTATTACATTAATCATACAATCATCTCCTATTATTTTACAGTTAAATAATACCACATTTGCCCTTTATTTACAATAGTTTCTGCCAAGTATAGATTATTTGTAAAATAAAAAGACGCTGCTAGGCAGCATCTTCCTCAACTAACTCTAAAATTACCATTAAAGCATCATCTCCACGACGTTCAGCAAGTTTCAAAATTCTTGTGTACCCACCGTTACGTTTAGCATAACGAGGAGCTAGTTCATCAAAAACTTTTTTTACTGCAACTGTATCGTTGTGCATGAAAGCTAATGCTTTTCTTCTTGCTACTAAAGATCCATCTTTACCATAAGAAATCATTTTATCAACAAATTTACGAACTTCTTTAGCTCTAGTTTCAGTTGTTTCGATTCTTTCTTTCATGATTACGTCTTTAGTTAAATTAGCAAGCATACTTCTTCTATGTTTATTAGTACGTCCTAATTTTCTATAAGCCATAATATTCCTCCTAACTATTAATCGTCTTCGCGGAATCTAAGTCCCATATCTTTAATCTTATCGATTACTTCTTTTAAAGACTTTTTACCTAAGTTACGTATTTTCATCATTTCAACTTCAGATTTAGCAGTTAAATCTCCAAGTGTATTAACACCTGCTCTTTTTAAGCAATTGTATGCTCTAACAGAGAAATCTAAATCGTCTATTGAAGTCTCTAATTTTTTAAGTTTGCTATCCTCTTGTTTTGCATTCATTATTCCTGTAACATCAGCTATTTCACTTAAGTCAGTAACAATATTTAAATGTTCAATCATTATTTTAGCAGCTAAAGCCATAGCCTCTTCTGGTCTAATTGAACCATTTGTAAATACTTCCATAATTAACTTATCATAACTAGCATCTTGTCCAACACGAGCGTTATCAATTTCATAACTAACTCTTTCAATTGGTGAATAAAGTGCATCAATTGGAATGAATCCAACTTTTTGATTCTCGATATATTTTTTGTTTTCATTTGAAGGTACATATCCTCTACCATTAGCAACTATTAATTCCATATCAAGTTTACCACCTTTAGCAATTGTTGCTATTACTTGATCTTTATTAATAATTTCTACATCTGGATTTTCATCTATATCCCTAGCAGTTACAACACCTTCTTTATCAGAATATAATTTTAATATTACCTCATCTTCAGTATTGTTTTTAACAACAATATTTTTAAGATTTAAAACGATTGCTGTAACATCTTCTACTATACCATCCATAGTTTGGAATTCATGCATAACTCCATCTATTTTAACTGCAACGATTGCACTACCAGGCATACTAGATAACATAATTCTTCTAAGTGCATTTCCTAAAGTTGTACCAAAACCTCTCTCTAAAGGTTCTAATTCAAATTTACCATAACTTTTGTCTTCTACATATTCAGTTATTTTATATGTAGGTTTTTCAAAATTTAACATAAATTCATTCCTCCTTCTTATCCACGTGGACGTTTTGGTGGACGACATCCATTATGTGGTATAGGTGTAACATCAGATATAGATGTAATTTCTAAACCTGCTGTTTGAAGTGAACGGATTGCTGTTTCTTTACCTGATCCTAAACCTTTTACATAAACTTCAACTTTTCTCATTCCCATATCGTAAGCTGCTTTACCTGCTGCTTCAGCACTCATTCCAGCTGCGAATGGAGTTGACTTTTTGCTTCCTTTGAAACCTAAAGTTCCAGCAGATGCCCAACTTATTGCGTTACCATCGTTATCACATAAAGTTACGATTGTATTGTTGAATGTTGAGTGAATGTATGCTTTACCTTCTGGTATATTCTTCTTAACTTTTCTTTTTCTTGATTTATAAGCCATAATTTATCCTCCTTTAATCACAACTATTTTTTCTTGTTAGCAACTACTTTACCTCTACCCTTACGAGTACGAGCGTTTCTGTTAGTTCTTTGTCCTCTTACAGGTAAACCTTTTTTGTGACGAGTTCCTTGATATGAGTTAATTTCCATCTTAGTTTTGATGTTCATATTAACCTCACGACGTAAATCTCCTTCAGTTGTATATTTATTAACTTCATCACGAATAGCGTTTAATTCATCATTTGTAAGTTCTCCAGCTCTTTTATCTGGATTTACTTTTGCGTCTTTTAAAATTTTATTTGAAAGACTTCTTCCAATTCCAAATACATAAGTAAGTGAAATCTCAATTCTTTTATTATTTGGTATATCTACACCTTTAATACGTGCCATTAAAACACCTCCTATTAACCTTGTCTTTGTTTGTGTTTAGGGTTTTCGCAAATTACCATTACTTTTCCCTTACGCTTAATAACTTTACATTTTTCACATATTGGTTTTACTGATGGTTTAACTTTCATCTTTCTTACCTCCTATTTTCTGTAGGTTATACGACCACGTGTTAAATCGTATGTTGATAACTCAACCATTACTGTATCACCAGCTAAAATTCGAATCATGTTCATTCGCATTTTACCCGAAACGTGTGCCGTAATTACATGTTTGTTTGCTAGTTCTACTTTAAATACGTAGCCTGGCAATACTTCTAATACTTTTCCTTCCATTTCGATTACATCGTCTTTTGCCACTATTTCACCTCTTTGTTAATATTTCATACCCATCTTTGGTAATTAATACTGTATGTTCAAAGTGAGCAGATGGTAAATTGTCAGCAGTAACTACTGTCCAATCGTCATCTTCTAAGTATACATTTCTAGTACCTAAATTAATCATAGGTTCTATTGCAATAACCATTCCTTCTTTTAAGATAGGTCCAGTATTTTTCTTTCCATAGTTTGGAACGTCAGGGTCTTCGTGAAGGTTGTTTCCAACACCATGACCTACTAGTTCTCTTACTACTCCTAAATTATGAGATTCGGCATATGTCTGTACCGCCTCTCCTATATCACCTATATGAGCACCTGCTTTTACCACTTTTAGTCCTTCATAAAGAGACTGTTCTGTGTGTTTTAAAAGATATTTTTTCTCATCTGATATATTTCCAACAGGGTATGTCCAAGCACTATCGCCGTGATACCCCTTATAACAAGCACATATATCTAGAGTAACTATATCTCCATCGCACAACTTTCTTTTACCAGGTATACCGTGTACTACTTCTTCATTAATAGAAATGCAGATATTTCCAGGGTAACCATCGTAGTGGTAACAAGAAGGGGTTGCTCCTCTTTTGATGATATAATCGCGAGCTAGTGAATCTATTTCTTTAGTAGTTATTCCAGGTTTTAAATATGGAATTAGATATTTATGTGTATCTCCTACTATTTCACCAGCTACACGCATAAGTTCTATCTCTCTTGGAGTTTTAATGTTAATCATTTTATTCTCCTAGTATTTTTTTTACTTGTTCATGAGTAGAATCTTTACCATTATTACCATCTACATGGTATACTACACCAAGTTTAGTATAGTAATCAATTAATGGAGCTGTCTTTTCTATATAAGTATTATACCTATCTAAATAAGTCTCTTCGTTGTCATCTTCTCTTTTAACAAGTTTTTCACCACACTTATCACAAATACCTTCTACTTTTGGAGTTAACTCCTTAGAATTAGTATTATAAACTTCTTTACAGTTTGGACAAGATATTCTTCCTGCTATACGTGCAGCAGCAGTATTTTTATCTATATCTATAACTATTACAACACCTAATTCTTTATTAAGTTCTTTAAGCATTTCCTGATAAGCTTCTGCTTGGGCTACATTACGTGGAAATCCATCTAAAATGTAACCATTATTGCAGTCTTCTTTTTTTATTCTTTCTTTTAAGATATCTATTATAATATCATCGCTAACAAATATTCCATTGTTAATTTTATAACTGATATCTCTACCCATTTCTGAGTCTTCTTTACTTTTTTCTCTTAAGATATCTCCTGTTGATATATGAGGCATATTATATTCATTTTTAAGTAAGGCAGCCTCTGTTCCTTTACCTGCTGCTGGAGCAGCTATTAAAATAACACTTTTCATACTCTTCTACCCCTTCTACCTTTTACATAAGTTCTACTTACTAATTGACTTTCTAATTGTTTATAAGTCTCGAGTGCAACTCCAACTACGATTAATAGTCCAGTACCACTTATTGATATAGTAGTTTGCAAGCTAGTAAATTTATCAAAAAGTATTGGAAGTATCGCAAGTATTGATAAGAATAATGCACCTACTATAGTAATTCTTTTTAACACTGTCTTTACATATTCTAATGTTTCTTTACCTGGATGTATACCCGGAATATATCCACCGTTTTGGTTTAGATTTTCAGATAACTCCTTTGGTTTAAGTTGCATAAACGTATATAGGTAAGCAAATGCGAAAATCAATACAACATAAACAATTAGTCCTACACCATCTGTATAAGTTAGATATTTCTGTACAAAGAGTGTAAATGAATCATTCTTTATAACTGATGATAATATCTGTGGTATAGATAATAATGCAGATGCAAATATGACTGGCATAACTCCTGCACTATTTAATTTAAATGGTATATAACTTTGTTTACCTAAAGTACTAGTTGATTTGTTAGCATACTGTATAGGTATTCTTCTTTCTGCACTTTCAACATATATAACACCCACTATTATAGCGATGAATACAAGTATAAATGCAGCAAAGATTGATATTCCTAAAAAACTAGTAGATAACTCAACCCATAAGTTTTTAAACATACCTGGAAGTACACTGATTATACCTGCCATAATTATTAATGACATACCATTACCAATTCCTTTTAAAGTTATCTCATCTGCTACCCACATTAAGAATGCAGTTCCTGCTGTTAGAATTAGTGAATATAACATATAATCCATTGGAGTACCATTTCCAATATATGCATAAGAGTATAAATATCCTTGTAGGAATGCTAAAGCAATTCCCATAAATCTTGTTATTTGATTTAATTTTCTTCTTCCTACTCCACCTTGTTTAGATAGTTCAGAGAAATATGGTACTATATCAGCACATAGTAACTGAACAACTATTTGAGCAGTAATGTAAGGTGTAACACCAAGTGCGAAGATAGACGCTCTTTGAAATCCTCCACCACTCATGGCATCTAAGATTTCCATAAATGTCATCTTATCTCTATCTACAACTACACCTGGAACAATTATTGCAGTTCCTATTTTAAATACTAATAATGCTCCTAAGGTGAATAAGATTCTTTTTAATAAATCACGATTTTTTGAATTAAATATTTGCTTAAAATTGGCAAACATATTAAATCACCTCTGCTTTTCCACCTTTGGCTTCTATTTTTTCTATTGCAGATTTTGAGAATTTACTTGCTTTAACAGTTAATTTCTTAGTTAATTCTCCATTACCTAATACTTTAACTCCTGCAAGTTGTTTTTTCAAAACTCCCATTTCTTTTAATAATTCTGGAGTAACAACTGCTCCATCTTCAAATTTTTCTAAATCACTTACATTAATTGTTGCATATTCAACTTTAAACATAGCATTAGAGAAACCTCTTTTTGGTAAACGTCTGAAAAGTGGTAATTGTCCACCTTCAAATCCAGGTCTTACTCCTCCGCCACTTCTAGCATTTTGTCCTTTATGCCCTTTACCACTAGTTTTTCCATGTCCTGAAGAAACTCCACGACCAACTCTTTTACTAGTTTTAAAAGCACCTTCACTTGGACGTAATTCATGTAACTTCATATTATCTTATCTCCTCTACTTTTTTTCCACGTAGGTTAGCAATTTGTTCTATAGTCTTTTGTGATTTTAATGCCTCAAGTGTTGCATATGCCATATTTACTTTTGTACTTGAACCAAGTGATTTAGATAAAATATCTTTAACTCCTGCCATTTCAAGTACAGACCTAACTGGACCACCAGCTTTAACTCCTGTACCTTTATTTGCAGGTTTTAACATAACACGACTTGCACCGCATACACCGATTGCTTCGTGTGGTATAGTACCATCAACTATTGATACTTTAACAATATTTTTAGTTGCAGCTTGACTTGCTTTCTTTATTGCATCTGGAACTTCATTAGATTTTCCTGTTCCAAGTCCAACCTTACCTTTTTTATCACCAACTACAACAACAGCTGAGAAACGGAAGTGACGTCCACCTTTAGTTACTTTTGTAACACGTCCGATAGAAATTACTTCTTCTTCATAAAGTTTTTGTTGTCTTTGTCTTGGATTTGATTTACGAGGTTTTCTTTCAGTTTTCTCTACTTTTGTAGATTTAACTTCTTCAACTTTTTCGATTTCTTTTTCCATCATTACCCTCCTATTAGAACTCTAGTCCGTTTTCACGTGCAGCATCAGCTAAAGCTTTTACACGTCCGTGATATAGGTATCCACCTCTATCGAAAACGACCTTTGATATTTTTGCTTTTTTAGCTCTTTTAGCAAGTAGTTCTCCTACTTTTTCTGCAGCTTCTATGTTTCCACCATTTTCTAGTTTCAACTCTTTATCTATAGAAGATGCACTTACTAAAGTTTTAGAAGCTTCATCATCAATGATTTGAGCAAAAATATTACTGTTTGATCTAAACACATTTAGTCTAGGAACGTTTGATGAACCCGCTACTTTTTCTCTTACACGTGTGTGTCTTGCACAACGTGCTTTATTACGGTCTACTTTTTTGATCATAACTATTCTCCTTTACTCTAATTATTTAGAAGCTTTCTTTCCTTCTTTACGACGAATATGTTCGTCAGCATAACGAATACCTTTTCCTTTATATGGTTCAGGTTTTCTAATTTTTCTTACATTAGCAGCAAACTCTCCTACTAATTGTTTGTCTATTCCTTTTATAAGTAACTCTGTATTACTTGGAACTTCTAATTTTATTCCTTCTGGAATATCGACATTAACAGGATGAGAGTAACCTGCAGTTACAACTAACTGTGCACCTTTTAATTGAAAACGATAACCAACACCTACTGATTCAAGTTTTTTCTCAAAACCTTTAGTAACACCAACTATCATATTATTGATATTGGCATTAGCAGTTCCGTGAAAATTCTTATATTCATCACTTTTTCTTGTGAGTGTTAGCTCATTATCATTAACATTTACAGTAATGTTTTCGTTAATTACAGTAGAAAGTTCACCTTTTGGCCCTTTTACAGTAACTACATTACCATCAACTGTTACAGTTACATCAGTTGGTATAATTAATTTTCTATTTCCAACTCGACTCATTAAGTATCTTCCTTTCTACCAAATATAGGCAAGAACTTCTCCACCAAGCGAACTTTCTCTAGCCTCTTTATCAGTCATAACACCTTTAGATGTTGATATGATAGCTATACCAAGTCCGTTTAATACTTTTGGAACTTCTTCTGCCTTTACATATACACGTAACCCTGGCTTAGATATTCTTTTAAGTCCAGTAATTACACGTTCCTTGTCTACATATTTTAAAGATAAAACAAGGATGTTTTGAATATTATTTTTCTTTTCTTTATAGTCTGCTATAAATCCTTCAGATTTTAATATTCTAGCGATTTCTTTTTTCATTTTTGAAGCGGGTACTTCAACTTCTTTATATCGCAACTGATTTGCATTACGAATACGAGTAAGCATATCTGCGATTGGATCTGTTACCATACTATCCTCCTTCTATCAATTACCAACTTGATTTCTTCATTCCTGGTATTTGTCCCTTGTATGCTAATTCACGAAAACAAATTCTACAAATTCCGTATTTTTTAAGTACAGCATGTGGACGACCACAACGACTGCAACGAGTATATCTACGTACTTCGAATTTAGGTTCGCGACTAGCTTTAATTTTCATACTTTTCTTAGCCATAATTTCCTCCTAAGTTTATTTCTTAAATGGCATTCCGAAACCTTTTAAGAGATCTAACGCTTCTTCATTTGTTTTTGCACTTGTTACAAAAACTATATCCATACCACGTACTTTAACTACATCATCATATTCGATTTCTGGGAATATTAATTGTTCAGTAAGTCCCAAAGTGTAGTTACCTCTTCCATCGAATGCCTTATTAGATATACCTCTAAAATCTCTTACACGAGGTAATGTAATACTAATTAATTTATCTAAGAAGTTATACATATTCTCCCCACGTAAAGTTACTTTGCAACCAATTGCTTGACCCTCTCTAAGTTTAAATCCAGCTATTGATTTTTTTGCTTTAGTAGCTATTGGTTTTTGTCCTGTAATAATCTCTAAGTCTTTCATAGCACCTTCTAATAATTTAGAGTTGCCTGTTGCATCACCACAACCAATATTAACTACTATTTTTTCTAATTTTGGTACCTCTTCAACATTTTTGTAACCATGTTTTTTCATTAAATCGGATACGATTTCTTTTGTGTACTTTTCTTTTAGGCGGTTCATATATACCCTCCTTCCAATTAATCAAGACTAGAATTAGATTTTTTTGTAACTCTAATTTTTTTACCGTCTTTATTTATACTGTGTCCTATTCTAGTAGGTTTTTTTGTTTTAGGATCAACAATCATTACGTTTGAAGCGTGAATTGGTGATTCTACTTCATTTATAGAACCAGCTTGTTGTCCGTTTCCTTTAACATGTTTTTTAACTATGTTAATTCCTTCAACAACTACTCTATTTTCATTACGTAATACATGAGTAATTTTTCCTTCTTTTCCTTTATCCTTACCAGAAATGACAACTACTTTATCTCCAGTTTTAAAGTTCATTTTCATTCCTCCAAACTCTTATAACACTTCTTTAGCAAGTGATATAATTTTATTAAAACCTAAATCACGTAATTCACGTGCGACTGGTCCAAATACACGAGTACCTACTGGACTCTTATCATCTCTAATAATAACTGCTGCGTTATCATCAAATTTGATATATGACCCATCTTCTCTTCTTAGACCAAATTTACTTCTAACGACAACTGCCTTAACAACTTTGCTTTTAGGTACAGTTCCATTAGGTGTTGCTTTTTTTACAGTTGCAACTACTATATCTCCAATATTACCAGTTTTAACTTTAGAGCCTCCAAGAACACGGATAACAGATAGTTCTCTTGCTCCTGAATTATCGGCTACTTTTAAACGGCTTTCTTGTTGAATCATATATTATCCTCCTTCACTCGTTTTTACAATATAATTGCTTTTTCAATAACACGTACTAAACGGAAATGTTTAGTCTTAGATAAAGGTCTAGTTTCTACTATAAGAACTTTATCTCCCTTTTTTGCCTCATTTTTTTCATCGTGTACAGTATATTTTTTAGAATATTTAACTCTTTTACCATATAGTCTATCGTTTTTATAAGTTTCAACTAAAACAGTAATAGTTTTATCGTTTACATCACTTACAACAGTTCCGACTAATTCATGTCTAGTTTTCTCTTCCATAATTCCTCCTATTTAGTTAGTTCTCTTTCACGTAATATAGTTTTCATACGTGCGACTAACTTTCTTAATTCTGTAATTCTTGAAGGTTTTTCTAAAGACCCTGTTGCTTGTTTAAAGCGTAAGTTAAATAATTCTTCTTTTGACTCTTCTATTTTAGAAAGTATTTCTTCATTAGATAATTCTCTTATTTCTTTATTAGTCATTAGAATCACCACTTTCTTTCTTTACAAATTTACATTTGATAGGAAGTTTATGCATAGCAAGACGTAGTGCTTCACGAGCAACATCTTCACTAACTTCTCCTACTTCAAACATAATTTTTCCTTCTTTAACTACTGCAACCCATGCATCATGAGAACCTTTACCTTTACCTTGACGAGTTTCAAGTGGTTTTTTAGTTAATGAAAGGTGTGGGAATATGTTTATCCAAACTTTTCCTCCACGTTTCATATAACGAGTCATTGCAACTCTGGCAGCCTCGATTTGTCTATCTGTAATCCAAGCGCCTTCTAGTGCCATTAAACCATATTCTCCAAAGTGCAACTCTGTATTTCCTTTTGCTTTTCCTTCATAAGGAAGACGATGTACATTTCTAAATTTAGTTCTTTTTGGAATTACTGCCATCTTGATTACCTCCCTTATTTTTAGCAGGAAGGATTTCACCTTTGCAAATCCATACTTTAACGCCTATCTTACCATAAGTAGTATCTGCTTCTTTACAAGCATAATCTATATCTGATCTTAAAGTATGACGTGGAACGCTACCTTCTGTATAACCTTCAGTACGAGCCATATCTGCTCCTCCTAAACGTCCTGATACAGAAGTTGTAATTCCTTTTGCTCCTGCTTTCATAGTATTTCTAATTGCTCTTTTTTGAGCAATTCTGAATGATACACGTCCTTCTATTTGACGTGCGATATTTTCTGCAACTATTGCAGCATCTAAATCTGGATTCTTAACTTCTTTGATAGAGATTTGTATATCTTCGTCAACAAGTTTTGTTAATTCTTTTTTAATCTTATCAATTTCATCTCCACCATGTCCGATTACAACACCAGGTTTAGCTGTATTTATAACAACATTAGTCTTTTTAGTGTCTCTTTCAATAAGAATACTTGAAACTGATGCGTCTTTTAGTCTTTTCTCTAACATTTTACGAATCTTATCATCGTTTTTGATATACTTAGCATTTTTTCTTCCTTCAGCATACCAATTTGATTGCCAAGATTTGTTAACGCCTATTCTAAGTCCTATTGGACTAACCTTTTGACCCACAAGTTTTCCTCCTTTACCTTAGTTTTTATCACTTACAACAATTGTAATATGACTTGTTCTTTTTTTGATTGGATCTACGTGACCACGAGAACCAAAATTCATTCTTTTTAATGTTTGTCCTTCATCAACATATGCTTCCTTAACATATAATTTAGTTTTATCTAAACCTAAGTTGTTTTCGGCATTTGCTACTGCAGAAGTCAAAACTTTTAAAGTTAATCTAGCAGCAGAACTATTGTAATTTCTGCAAATTCTATCTGCTTCGATAACATCTTTACCACGTATTAAATCTATTACTAAGCGTGCTTTACGTGGAGGGATTCTAAGCCCTTTAGCGATTGCTTTTGCTTCCATATTTCTTCCTCCCTAGGTTTTATTTCTTTATTTTGTCATCACCGTGACCACCGAATTTACGAGTAGCAACAAATTCACCTAATTTGTGTCCTACCATATCTTCAGTAACATATACAGGAACAAATTCTTTTCCATTGTGAACTGCGAATGTGTTACCAATAAATTCAGGAAATATTGTTGAACGGCGTGACCAAGTTTTTATAACTTCTTTTTTTTCTGATTCATTTACTTTTTTAACCTTTTTCATTAGACTATCGTCTACAAAAGGTCCTTTTTTTAAACTTCTAGCCATAATTCCATCCTTTCCTATTTTTTACGGCGATGTACTATTAAGTCATCTGATTGTTTTTTACCTTTACGAGTCTTATATCCAAGTGCAGGTTTACCCCAAGGTGTTAGAGGTCCTTTATGTCCTACTGGAGCTCTACCTTCTCCACCACCATGTGGGTGATCATTAGGGTTCATAACTGAACCACGAACTGTTGGACGAATACCCATATGTATTTTACGACCAGCTTTACCTAAGTTTACTAGTTCATGGTCTTCGTTTCCAACTTCACCGATTGTAGCACGGCAAGTGCTTAAAACTTTACGAACTTCTCCGCTTGATAAACGAAGTAGTGCATATTTTCCTTCAAATCCAAGTATTTGTACACTAGAACCTGCAGAACGTGCCATTTGAGCACCTTTTCCTGCTTTTAATTCAACATTGTGAACAAGTGTACCTTCTGGAATTTTTGATAGTGGAAGTGTATTACCAACTTTAATATCAGCATTTTCTCCACTTTCTACCTTATCTCCAACTTTTAATCCTTTTGGAGCAAGTATATAAGATTTTTCACCATCTGCATAATTAATTAAAGCAATATTAGCTGTTCTATTTGGATCGTATTCAATAGATGCAACAGTACCAACTATACCATCTTTATTTCTTTTAAAATCTATTACACGATATTTTCTTTTAGCTCCTCCGCCTTGATGACGAACAGTTATTTTACCTTGATTATTACGACCACCATTTTTCTTGAGTGTAACAAGTAATGATTTCTCTGGCGCTACTTTAGTTAATTCACTGTTATCTAAAGTAGTCATACCACGTCTACCATTAGTCGTTGATTTATAACTTTTGATTGCCATTTGTATTCCTCCTTTAGATTAGTCAAGTTCTATTGAACTTCCTTCTTTTAATTTAACTATTGCTTTTTTCTTTCTATTAGTTAATCCAGAATAACGTCCAACTCTTTTAGTTTTTGGTTTGACATTTATAGTATTAACACTTTCAACTTTTACGTCAAATATTTTTTCTACTGCTTGTTTAATTTCTGTTTTATTAGCCTTTGGGTCAACGCTGAATGTAACAACATTTCCGTTTTGGCTTAAATTAGCAGTTTTTTCTGTAATAATCGGAGCTTTTATAATATCTCTATATTTATTCATTATACTAAAGCCTCCTCTATACTTTTAATAGCATCTTCTTCAGCTATTACAAGGTTAGCAGAAACTAAATCAAGTACATTAATCTCACTTGCTTCAAGTAATAAAACATTGTTTAAATTACGAGTAGCTAAGATTAAGTTATCGTTTAACTCATTAACGATTACAAGTACGTTTCTATCAACCTTAAAGTTACTTAAAATATTTTTCATATCTTTAGTTTTATTAGTTTTTAAATCTAATTTATCAACAACAACTAATTCTTTGTTGATTACTTTATAAGCTAAAGCTGATTTTAAAGCTAAAGCTCTTTCTTTTCTATTTTGCTTAGATTCATAGTTTCTAACTTGGAAACCGAATGCATAAGCACCGTGGTACCAATGTGGCGCTCTTGTAGAACCTTGACGAGCACGTCCTGTTCCTTTTTGTCTCCATGGCTTTCTTCCACCACCAGAAACATCTGAACGTCCTTTAACACCTCTTGTTCCTTGACGAGCATTGTTTTGTGCAAGTTTAATTGCATCGTATAATACTGCATCGTTTGGAACGATACCGAATACTTCTTTATTTAATGTAATATCTTTAACTTTTTCACCATTTGTGTTTAATACATTTATTTTACTCATATGTATCCTCCCTACTAATTTTCTTCCTCAGTAGTTTCAGCTGTATTTTCTTGAGCCTCATTAACCTCTGGTGCCTCTTCTTTAGTTTCAACTGTTTGTTCAGTTTCTTGTGCTTCAGTAACTTCTACAGTATCAACAACTTCTTCTTTAACAGGTTCCTCTACTTCATAAGAAACAAGAGTCTCCATATCATTTACCTTTCCGTTACCTTTAACAGCACTCTTGATAACTACTAAACCATTCTTTGGCCCTGGTATGTTACCACTTATTAATATTACATTATTTTCAGTATCAACTGCAACTACTTCAAGATTTTGAATAGTTACTGTGAGTGTTCCCATATGTCCAGCAAGTTTTTTACCTTTGAAAACACGCATTGGTCTCATTGTACCCATTGAACCTGGTCTTCTATGATAATGTGAACCATGTCCCATAGGTCCTCTTGATTGTCCGTGTCTTTTAATGACACCTTGGAACCCTTTACCTTTAGAAGTTCCTGTTACGTCAACTACTTCTCCTGGTGTGAATATATCAGCACTTACCTCATCACCAAGATTATATGAATTGACATCTACACCTTTTATCTCTCTAAAGAAGCGCTTAGGTGTAGTTTTTGCTTTTGCAGTTTGTCCTGCACTAGCTTTAGTCGCTAACTTTTCTCTTGTATTTCCAAATCCTAATTGAATTGCATCATAACCATCGTTTTCTTTAGTTTTGATTTGTGTAACTACATTCTTCTCAACTTCAACAACAGTTACTGGAATTAATTTACCTGATTCAGTAAACACTTGAGTCATTCCAATTTTACGACCTAAGATTCCTTTCATATATATCCTCCTTATTTAATTATTTTGATATCAACACCACTTGGAATATCTAAGTGAGCAAGTGCTCCTATAGTTTCCTTCGATGGATCAACGATATCGATTAGTCTTTTGTGTGTTCTTCTCTCAAATTGCTCACGTGAATCTTTATATTTGTGAACAGCTCTTAGAATAGTGATTTTTTCAACCTCAGTTGGAAGTGGAACTGGTCCAACAATCTCTCCACCATTTCTTTTAACTGTTTCAACGATTTTAGCGCAAGCTTTGTCTAAACTCTTGTGTTCAAACGCTTTTAATTTGATACGAATTTTAGTTTTTGACATCTTGTATCCTCCCTTCGCCTATATCCAGTATAGACATGCTCCGTGTAAAAACCCAATACTAAGGTTATTTTATATTGCAACTTAACCTGGTGTATCAGCAACCTCACACATCAACGCAACGTCACACATATTGAATTATACGTGATTTATTAAAAAAAATCAACACTTTTTTTCAAATTTGTTGATTTTTTTGATTTTTAATTTACATATGTATAATCTTGTGTTTGAGTTCCATTTAGTAAGTTTGTATCTAATGTCCATTTACCAGTTGTTACTTTAACTTCTTTTAAATTGGTACAACCTTGGAATAAACACCTTGTAACTGTTATATTTTTTGTGTCAAAACTTGTTAAATCTAGTTCTGTTAAACTACTACAGCCCGAAAACATTCCAGCATTAGCATCATCTCTACCAAGTGCAGTTACATTTTCTAATGTGAAATTAGGTCCGAACTTTATACTTTTTAAACTTGTACAGTTTTGAAAGAAACCTCCATTCCAAGAAATTATAGCTGTTTTTTGTCTCATATCAAAATAGGTTAAATCTAAAGTTTCTAAACTGCTGCAGCCTGCAAACATTCCTCCAAAATTAGTTACATTACTCGTGACAAAATTTTCACCAAATTTTATTGATTTCAAATTTGTACAACCCATGAACATTCCACCATTCCAATCTCCCATTGCTGTTACTTTTAAAGTGTTAAAACTACTTAAGTCTAATGAAGTTAAACTACTACATCCGTGAAACATATTTGACATATTTGTTACTTTACCTGTATCCCATTTGCTTAAATTTAAGTATTTTAAACTACTACAACTTTCAAACATACGATGCATATTCCCTACTTGTGATGTATCAAAACCACTTAAATCAAGGCTTGTCAAACTACTACAGCCTGAAAACATAATTTCCATAGTTGTTACTTTACTCGTATTGAAATTACTTATATCTAATTTTTCTAAACTACTACATCCTTGAAACATACGATTCATATTTCCTACTTGCAATGTATTAAAACCACTTAAATCAAGACTTATCAAACTGCTACAATTATAAAACATATGGCCCATGTTTGTTACATTTGATGTATCAAAGACTTCTAACCCTTTTATTTCTTCTAAATTGGTGCATCCTGAAAACATTCCTGACACAGTAGAATAAGTACCTCCCATAATTTTTACTTTCGATGTATCTAATCCTATTAAATTAAGAACTTTTAATACTTGGCAATTGGCAAACATGATCTCCATATTTGTTACATTTGATGTATCTATTAAATTTAATTCTATTTCTTCTACTCCTTGAAAATTATAAAACAAATATGCAAGGCTATTAGGACAACTTATATATCCATCACTGTATACATATATTGTTTGACTACTTTCATCATAATATCCCTTTATACTGTTATCATTCTTTTCAGATAAATCTGTCGATTTTAATAATTGTAATTGCTCTTTTGTGTATCCCTCTGGTAATACACTATCTTGTAAGAATGTTATCTTTTTTACTGTTGTATCTGCTACATCTTTATAGTTTGTTTTATCCCCTAATTCATCATCAACTAAGGTCTTTATTCTTATATTAAATGTTTCACCATTAACAAGTGTACTTTCATTTAAATTTTTAAGTATCGTTATTTCTTCCCCGTTTACTCTTGCATAGTAATCATCTATCATTCCTTTTAATACTCGCTTTACTTTACTATTTTCTATTAATAGTAATCCACTTCTTAGTCCATGTCCTTCAGAAGCAATATAGATTTCAGTGTCTCCTAGTACTATCTTTTTACCATCATCTGCTATTGTATATAGTCCATCCTTAACATTATTAAATACTTCTTCATTCATTAATGATGTATTTACTGCTCTTATATATTCACTTGTACTTATCTTTAATGACTTTATCTTAGACTGTTCTATTAAATTTAATATTTGGGGTACTGCTATTAATGCGATAAATGCTAGTATTAATAATACTGCTAATAACTCTATAAGGGTAAATCCTTCATTCTTCATAAACAATCACCTATCTTCTATCATTATTTTATCACTACCCCCCCCCC
>CANRBR010000003.1 GCA_947628915.1 uncultured Bacilli bacterium
TTCATTATAATAATTCATACTTCACTTCCTAACTTATATACAGTTTCATATATTCTTTCATCAGATGAATATTCAAGTACAAAAGAATTACCTTTTTTACATATTATTATTCCTATAGTTTTGTCTTGATATATACTTTTTATATTTTTATCTATGTAATTCATATAAACCTGTATTTGACCGATGTGTTCTTTCTTTAAAGCAGTAACCTTTGATTCTACAACTACATAACAGTTAAACTTTATATTAAATAAAAGTAAATCTATATAATTATAATCACCACCGATTTTTATCTTATATTCATTTTTAATAAAGGCAAATCCATCTCCAAGTTCTGTTAAAAAATTTTCTAAATCTTCTAATATAAGTTTCTTTAATATTGATTCACTTATCTTTTCATAGTTGTAACTATTTTTAATTAGTATTGGATTTTTTATGAAATCATTTATTTTGGTCTTTTCTTTTGTAATTAGTTTATTTTTAGTTTTATCATCTAATCTCTCATATTCTTTATTTTTTATTTTATTTCTAAGTTCTCTTACCCCCAAGATTTTGTTCTTATGTTATTTTTATATAATAGTTTATTTTATTTATATCATCAAACTTTAATAACTCTACATAGTGACTCCAAGTCAATTTGTCCGACAGTGTCGGACTTTTTTTATAAGTAAATAAAATTGTCTAGAATTTTTTAAAAGAGTTACAGCAAATTTTTTATTTAGTTCTTTTGTTAGTTTTAAAGAATATTCTTTAATTAAATTATTACCATATTTAGCTCTTTTCTCACCGCCTTGGGCATCTACAAGTAATTTACCAACATTATAGTAAGTAGTTAAATCACTTTTGTTTTTTGAATAATCCTTAACTTTCTTATATATCTCATTATTTATCAGTTCTTGCTTTATCTCGTTATAATAATTCATATTCCACCTCTCAACCACAATAACACACTCTCCACACCTAAGTCAAAAGGCAGTTTTTACTAAATTGAATATAAAATATTACAAAAATTATATCTACACATAACAGAAATTATAAATTCTGTAGACTACTTTAAAACAATTTATTAAAAAAAGAGTTTCCTCTTTTTTTCGTGAATACTGCGAATATTCATTATATTATGATACATTTAATTAAATTTAAACATATTAATTCTTTATTTTTTAAATATTATTTAGTATAATATTTGTGGAGTTGATACTATGAATACATTAAAAATAGAAAATTTAACTGTATCAGTTGATAATAAAATAATATTAAAAGACTTTAATCTAACTATAAATAGTGGTGAGATACACGTACTTATGGGTGTGAATGGAATAGGTAAAAGTACTCTTACTAAAGTTATAATGGGAGATCCTACTTATAAGATAGAAGAAGGTAATATATATTATAACGATATATTATTAAATAATATGAGTGTAGATGAAAGAAGTAGACTAGGTATATTTTTAGGTATGCAACTACCTTTAGAAATAGAAGGGGTAACAAACGCAGACTTTTTAAGAAGTGCCTTAAGTATTAGAGAAAAAGAGTCTTTTAAATTATTTGATTTTATAAAAGAGTTAGATAAAAATGTAGAACTTTTGGATATGGATAAATCTATGATACATAGAGGAATAAATCAAGGATTTAGTGGTGGGGAAAGAAAGAAAAACGAAATACTTCAGATGTATATGTTAAAGCCTAGCCTTGTAATGCTTGATGAAATAGATTCAGGACTAGATGTCGATAGCCTTAAAGTAATAGGAGATTCTATATATGAATACTATAAAAAATATAATCCCGGAATGATTTTAATAACTCACTATGAAAGACTTTTAGACTATGTAAAACCTACACACGTACATATAATAAATAATGGTAAGATAGAGAGGTCTGGAGATGTATCTTTAGTTAAAGAAATAGAGGAAAACGGGTTTAAAAATATAAGTTCAAAAAAATTTGTTTCTACTAGTGAATGTATTATAAAGGAAAAATTAAAAAATGAATAAAATAAAAGTAGTTGATGAGAATTTAAAAAGTGTACGAGTTAATGATTGTATTAACATAGAATACTTTGAGAAAGAATGTTTATTTGCAATAAACGAAATAAAAATATCAGTAAATAAATCAACTGACCTAGAAATAGAAATAAATTTGAGTGAAGATAATAAACTAAACTTTAATATAGACTTAAAAGAAGATGTAAAATTAAACCTTAATATAATAACAAGTGGTAAAAATGGTAAAGTGCAGTATAAATATAACTTAAATAAAAATAGTTATTTAAATCTATTTAAATATCAAAATGTAGATAGTATAAAAGAGATGATAGTGGTTAATTTAATAGGTGAAAGTGCTAAAATAGATTATAATTTTAAAACTATTAGTAATAGTAAAGAGACATATGATTATCACATATTCCACAAGTGTAAAAACACTATAAGTAATATAAAAAATAACGGCGTATGTATTAATGACGGCAATATCATATATCAAGTATCTTCATTTGTACCAAAGGATATAACAGGTTGTAATGTCGTTCAAAATAATAGAATAATTAATTTAACCAATAATAAGTGTGAAATAAGACCTAATCTTTATATTGATACCTCTTTAGTTGAAGCGTCTCATAGTGCTTTGATAGGTAAATTTAGTGATGAAGAGATGTTCTATATAAAAAGTAGGGGAATAGATGAAGTAAGTGCATTAAAACTACTTATAACTGGCTTTTTAACAAGTGATATAAATAATAAAAGGATTTTAAATTCAATAACGAAAGATATTAATAAGTATTGGAGGTGATACTTTGAATAGAGAAGACTTTAACTTACTTAACAGCGATATAATTTATTTTGATAACGGTGCGACTACACTAAAACCTAAAATTCTAATAGATAGTTTAACTGATTATTATAGTAATTATAGTGCGAATGCACATAGAGGAGATTACGATATAAGTTTAAAAGTTGATGCTATGTATGAAAATACAAGAGAATTAGTAAGAAAGTTTATAAATGCTAAAAAGAAAGATCAAATAGTATTTACTAATAATACTACTGATTCTATAAACAAGGCAGTATTTGGATATTTTAAAAATTATTTAAAAAAAGGTGATGAAGTATTAATTACTGCATCGGAACACGCATCAAATATTCTTCCTTGGTTCGAGTTAGAAGATATGATAGGTATTAAAGTAAAGTATATTAAATTAGATTCTAACCATAAAGTAACTATGGATAGTGTAAAAGATGCTATAACGCCTAACACTAAAGTGATAAGTATTGCTCATGTAACTAATGTAGTAGGAGATATAAGACCAATTAAGGAGATAGTAAAGTATGCGCATAGTAAAGGTATAAAAGTACTTGTAGATGGCGCACAATCAGTCCCACATAGAAAAATAGATGTAACAGATATAGATATGGATTTTCTTGCATTCTCCGCACACAAGATGTGTGGCCCAACAGGTGTTGGAGTATTATATGTAAAAGAAGATTTGATGAATGATGTAAAACCTATTATATTTGGTGGAGGAATGAACTCATATTTTGAATTCGATGGTAAAAGAGAGTATAAAGCTCTTCCATATAACTTAGAGGCAGGTACTCCAAATATTGCAGGAGTTATTGCATTTGGAAGTGTATTAAACTATCTATCTAAAATAGGTATAACAAATATTGAAGAAAAAGAAAAAGAATTAAAAGACTATTGTATAAAAAGACTAAAAGAAATAGATAATATTATAATATATAACGAAGAGTGTGATAGTGGTATTATAACATTTAATATGAAAGATATATTCTCACAAGACCTTGCTATATATTTAAATAAATACAATATATGTGTACGAGCAGGGAACCACTGCGCTAAAATATTAAAAGGTGAGTTAGGTATTAAAAACACTTGTAGAATAAGTTTTTATTTCTATAATACTAAAGATGAAATAGATAAACTAATAGAAGTTTTAAAAAATCCCAATATAATTGATGAAGTAATATAAAAATCCAAGATTAATTTCTTGGACTTTTTAATATTTCTAAAACTTTTTGTTCTCTTTCTTGATACTCACTGTTTTCACTCTTAAGTTTACTTACTTCATCTGATAGAGAACTTTTCTCATTTAATAATATTTTATTTAGACTTTGTAATTTTTCACATTCTCTTTTTGCTTTTTCTAAGTTTTGTTTCATCTCTGTATATGATGCACCAATACTATCATCTTGTGTTGCTTGTGTTCTACATAAATAGTCATTAAAACTTTCAATTATTTTTATTAAACTTGTATCTCTAAAGAGTTCTATATCTATTAATTTTCCACTCTTAATTGATTCTACTATAGAATCAATTAAGTAATTATCGCTTATATAATTACTTTTATTATTTCTTAACTTATTAAGAACATACTCGTAGTCTTTAGATATATCTATACAAGATTCAAATAATTCTTTGTAATTTAATAAATTATATAATTTTTCTATTTTAGAGTTAATAGATAAGTGAAATGGATTACTATAATCGATTTCTTCATTAGATTGTTCTAAACCATTTGCTAAAGTAATCTCTTGATATTTTAGATATTTTTCAAGTGTTCCTTTAGCAGTCTCAAAATCATTAAAAGTTTGACTTGACATAGGAACATATCCGTTTCCATTATTTACAATACATAGTATTCCAATTTTTCCATCTTCATATCTTTTTACTATAATGTAATCATATTTTTCAAATTTATCTGATGATGTATATGTTTTATTAGAGTTGTATTTACAAGCTAATTCAATGTCATTTAAGTTGATATTGATATTACGTTTAAAATTTTCAACTTTATTTAATATAAAATTTGAAAATAAATTTTCGTAGCTTATAATGCCTTCTTGTTTCATTTTGTAAATAGTATAGGCATTTTCGCACATTTCTTTTAATACTCCAAAAGAGTCTTTACTTTTGAATCTACCAGTTGAAACTAAAGCGTTTGTATCGATTCCAAGTAAATGGGCAACATGTTGTCTAGGTATGGAAAATTTAATTTTATCTCCATTACCTAAATATATTTGTTGAACTCTAGAATAATATCTAGAATTTTCAAAATCGTTTATTATTTCTTTTATAACATCAAAAAGATTTTCTAATTCTGAATATGAAAAATTCATAAATTTCCCTCCTTTAATTAGTAGATATACTAACATTTATTTTATAATTTGTCAAATTTACTGGTTTTTATATTTTATTTATTATATAATAATTATGGTGGTTATATGTCAGTAATAAAGTTAATGGATGAGATATTATCAAATAAAATAGCTGCAGGTGAGGTAGTTGAGAGATGTTCATCTGTTGTAAAAGAATTAGTTGAAAACAGTATAGATGCTAAAAGCGATGAAATTAAAGTAGATTTGATTGAATCTGGTATTAAAGAAATAAGAATAACTGATAATGGATGTGGGATGGATAAAAGCGATGCGGTTATGGCATTTAATAGACATGCGACAAGTAAAATAATTGATGAGGATGATTTATACCACATACATACCTTAGGTTTTAGAGGAGAGGCCCTAGCCTCTATTGCATCTGTTTCTAAAGTAGATTTATATACATCTTTAGGAGATGTTGGAACTCATGTAAGAATAGAGGGCGGTAAAGTAATTGAAGTAGATAATAGTGATGCAAGAAGCGGTACTATAATAAGTGTTAAAGAGTTGTTCTATAATACTCCAGCCCGTTTAAAACACTTAAAAAGTTTATATACTGAACTATCTAATATAATGGATTATATGAATAAAATAGCCTTATCACATCCAGATATTAGATTTATAGTAACAAATGATTCTAAAGAGTTACTTAGAACTGATGGAAGTGGTAATCTACTTAAATGTATTAAAAATATATATGGTATAAATATTGCTAAGAAAATGATTGAGATTAATAATGAAAATAGTGATTATAAAATAGAGGGATTCATTAGTCTACCTGAGGTTTATAGAACGAGTAGAAATAATATTATAACTATTGTAAACGGTAGAATAGTTAGAAATACTGAGTTAAATAGAACAATAAATGATTCGTACCACTCCTATAAACCTGATAATTACTATCCAATAGTAGTTTTAAATATAAGTGTGGATACTACACTGGTAGATGTTAATATTCACCCAACTAAGATGGATATAAAGTTTGGTAATATGGAAGATTTACTAAATCTCGTTAGTACTACTATAAAAGATGCGATAAATAAAAAAACATTGATACCTCATATAGAAGAGAAGCCTACATATGTAAAGAATAGTTACGAAGAGATTAAACTTGATTTTGATACACCAACTGTAACTGACAATAATGAAGAATATGTTATAAATACTGACTTTGTAACTGAAGAAGTAGAGGTGCACGAAGATGTAAAAGAGGATACCTCAACTATGCCTTTAATGTATCCAATAGGTTCAGTATTTGGTACATATATAATATGTCAAAACGAACAAGGAATGTATATAATAGATCAACACGCTGCAAAAGAGCGTATCAATTATGAAATGGTTAAAAATAAACTAGCTCAAAAATTAAAAGAAAATATGCCTATGATGTTTCCATTAACGCTCGAATATACTACTTCGGAATATATAATATTAAAAGAAAATTTAGACTTTTTAAGAGAACTTAATTTTGATATAGAAGAGTTTGGTATAAATTCAGTAATCGTCAAAGCACACCCGGTATGGCTTCCAGTGGGTAATGAAGATAATGCTATAAAGAAAATTATTGAACTTGTTATAAATAAAGAAAAGAATTTTGATTTAGACAAGTTCAACGACCATTTAGCAGCAACTATGGCGTGTAAAATGTCGATTAAGGCAAATACTGCTATCACTTTAAAAGAGATGGAAAACTTAATCGACGATTTAAGAAAATGCGATAATCCATTTAACTGCCCACATGGTAGACCAACTACTATATACTATTCTATAAGTGATTTAGAGAAGATGTTTAAAAGAAGTGGATTTTAAAAAAGTGTCATTTGACACTTTTAATTTACACTAATCTCATTTAAATATTCTTTTAAATCTTTTATAAATTCTTCTGTTGTTTTGTTTAAAAAGTTTTTATCATAAGCAATGCTAAATTTAGTTGTAGGAACTCTAAAACTTACAGGTATAATAAATAATTCTTTGTTTTTTAATTCTTTTTCTATACACTTTTTAAGCCCCCAACCAATTCCAATATCATTTTTTACTAATTCTTTAGTAAGGTCTGTAGTATAATTTGTAAATTGACTTTTTAATTGTAATTTGTGTTGTTTTAATGTTTCTTCTAAACAATTTATATCAGGATATCCACGCATTGGTAAGATTACAGGGAAATCTATGATATCACTATGATTTTTCTTATATATATCGTAATATTTCTTACTTGCAAAAAAGCATGTTTCAAGTTCGCAGACAATTTCTTCTGAGAGACTGTGTTCGTTTAAAAAAATTGGATACTGCAATATTACAAAATCTAACTCTTTATTGCGCAATTTCTCTAACATCTCCATATTACTTGTCGAATAGATATAGAATTTAGCGTTAGGATGTTTAAGGTTAAATTCTTTTACTACTTTTGGAAGCATAAATAAAGATATATGAGCATAGATTCCAATCCTAATCACACCAGAAAAATCATCACTGTTTTCTTTTATTATTCTTTCTCCTGTTATTATATTGTCTAAAGCATTCTTTACATAGAATAAAAGTTTTTCTCCATCTTCTGTTAATAATACAGATTTATTATTACGAATAAATAGTTTTGTATTTAATTGCTCTTCTAATTCCTTTATCGCACGACTTATAGCAGGCTGTGAGATATATAAATTTTCTGCTGCTTTAGAAAAACTTTTAAACTCAGCTACTGCATAAAAGAATTTATATTTATTAAAATCATTAATATTTTCAATAATTCCCATAATTTCCTCCAAGACTATAGTATCACATATTTAATTTTTTTACCAAATTTTTTTCGTTTTGATATATATTTGAATATTCCTCTATGTAACTGTTATTTCCATTTAAATAAAGTTTATATAGTTTAAAATCTTTTATAAAACTTATTTCTAAACCACTTTCATATTTTATAGGAAGAGTAGAATGTATAATTTTATCGTACTCGCACTCATCTAATTTCTTAAAATCATAATTTATGTACTCGCTATCTATTTCTTGATATTCTTCTTTAAAGTAAAAACTTTGATTTTCATATTCCATTTTAGTTAATCTAAATACATAATCAGGTTTATCTGAATTTAAATATATTCTTGATACACTAACAACTTTAGATGTATCATTATTTATAAGTTGAAAAATAGATTTAATTTCTTTAGGATTTAATGGGTAGGTGCTTTTATTGAGTGTTCTTTTGTTGTTTAACAAATCCATAATATGTTTCATTACTATATTTTCTTTTTCCTCTATAGTTTCAGTAGGTAAAATAATTTTTAAATTACGGTTTAATAGCCATGCATTACTAGTTTTTTCATCTCTAATTCTTGCTTGTTCTATATTTTCTAACCTTTCACTGTCATTCATATAAATATTTTGATAACAATTAGCAGGTGAGATAAGATCTAAAACTAAATCATATTTTTGAATAGTATATAATTCACTTAAATTGTTATCTCTCATAATTTTTTTAAAATCTTTAACATCATCAAAATAAGCACAATTATCCATAATAGCTCTATCATATATTATAATTACATCTTTTGACTTTGAAAGACTAGCAAATTTTAAAGTTATTCTTTCTCTTAGTTCCTGCTGTTTTAAAATCGAATCTTGAAATTTAATAGTATAGTCTAATTCATCACTAGGTTTAATCCCACTTTCAATAAAAGACCTTGCTGTTTCTGGTACAATAAAAATTGTATAACCTAAGTCATTTAATTTTTCTTTTATACTATTTAGGATAGTCGTTTTACCCGCACCTGGGCCACCTGTAAGTACTATATTATATAGTTTCATTAAATTCATCTCCTTTACACCTGTATTGTAATAAAAATATCTTTCTTTGTAAAATACTTCTTTGTTATAGCAATTATAATTTAAATTTATAAATAATAGTATTTGACAAATAAAATTGTTGTGTTAAAATAATTAATCGGTGATTTCATGACTTTAAATGAATACAAAAAAAATTTAAAAAACAAAGTAATTAATTATAGAGCTGACATTAAAATACCTTCTAATGTTACATTTGGGGTTGAAATAGAATATGAAAATGCTGTTAAAGATAATATATCGTATTTTCTAAAAGAAATAGAGTATTACTATCCAAAATTTACTGGCTGGATTAATGAAGTAGAGCCTGATATATCTGAATATAACAAACATGGAGATATTATTAATGGCGAGATTTCTTCTCCAATATTAAAAAATGACTTAAAAACATGGAAAGAGTTGAAACTGGTTTTGGAGTTGCTAAAAAGAAATGGTGCGATTACAACCGAAAAATGTGGTGGGCATGTAAATATAGGTGCGCAGATATTTGATGGGAATTCCAATTATTTTAGAAATTTCATTTTACTTTGGATATTATATAATAAAGAAATATATATATTTTCAAGTGGTGAATATTCTAAGGTAAGATCTGATTTAAACTCAGTTATAAAAATGACAGCGAGTTTATTTAAGAAAAATATTGGTAGTATTTTAAATTCTAGTGATAACTTTATTTACTATTTGAGTAATATTTTAAATATCATACCAAATAAAAGTTATGATATACATTTAAGTGATATAGTAAGTACAAAATATAGACCAAATAATGTTATAGAATTTAGAGTACCAAATGGAACACTTAAAGAAGAAATTTGGCAAAACTACATAAACTTCTTTGTTAAATTTATACTCGCATGTAAAAAAGATTTAGATATAGAAAAAATTCTATATAAAATAAAGAATGATGAACACTCACTAATAGAACTTTCTGATTTCGTGTTTAGTGATGATATCGATAAAGAAAACTTTTTAATACAAACACTTAAAACAAATAAAATATATAAAAAGGAATTACCAAGGCATTTACACTCTTAATTCCTTTTTATTTATATTATTTATTGTAATTGAATATAATTATGGTATAATTAGAGTAGGTGATTGAATGAAAGTCATAATAAGTGCGGGAGGTACAGGAGGACATATTTATCCTGCTCTTGCTATTATAAATAAGATAAAAGAAGTAGAACCTAAATCAGAATTTTTATATATAGGCACACATAACAGAATGGAAAACGACATAGTACCTAAAAAAGGTATTCCTTTTAAACCTATAGAAATATATGGATTTAATAGACATAATTTACTTAAAAACTTTAAAACTATTAAGTGTTTAATTAAAGCAAAAAAAGAATGCGCAAAAATAATAAAAGAGTTTAAACCTGATATAGTTATAGGTGTTGGTGGATATGTTACAGTACCAGTTATAATGGCTGCTCATAAACTTAAAATTAAGACATTTATACACGAACAAAATAGTATTGCTGGAAAGGCAAACATCACACTTTCTAAATACGCAGATTTAATAGGTGTATCATTTAAAAGTAGTATGAAAGACTTTCCAAGTGAAAAGGCCATATTTACAGGTAATCCTTGCGGGGAGGACGCACTTAAAACTAGTGCATCAGATAAAAAAGAATTTAAACTATCTATAAATAAAAAACTAGTACTATTTGTAATGGGCTCACTAGGAGCATCTAAAGTAAACGAATTTTTAGTTAAATGTATGCCTAAATTTAAAAATAAGGACTATGAAATACTTTATGTAACAGGAAATAGCGATTATGATAGTATTATTAAAAATAAATTTCCAAGTAATGTTAAAGTAGTTCAATATGTAGATACACTATCAAGAGTAATGAAAGTAACAGATTTAATAGTAACACGCGCAGGAGCATCCACATTAAGTGAGGTAATTGCCTTAGATTTACCTTCAATACTAATTCCAAGTCCATATGTACCAAACAATCATCAATATAAAAATGCACTTGACCTTGTAAATAACAATGCCGCACTTTTACTTGAAGAAAAGGATTTAGACGAAGAAAAATTAGTTAGTATGATAGATAGTGTGATTAATGATGATAAGAAACTAAAAGATATGAAAAACAACCTTAAATCATTAAAAGTAAATGACAGTGCGAAAATAATATACGATAATATTAAAAAATTAATAGACAGGAAGTAATTATGAATATAATTAAAGATATTAAAAGTTTAAATGTAGGTAGAGTAGATAGCAATTACTATCTAAAAGACCACACTACATATAAAGTTGGGGGTAAGGCTATATGTGCGGTATCTCCTGAAGATGAGAAAAAACTTATAGACTTACTTATGTATTTAAAAGAAAATAATATAAAATATAAAGTACTAGGTAATGGCTCTAACGTTATATTTAATAGTTCTAACTACGATGGGGTAATAATTAAACTAGATAACTTTAATAGTCTAAAAATAATTAATAATAAAATTATTGTAGGTGCGGGATACCCATTAAATAAACTTGCAATAAGAGTATCTAGACTAGGTCTTACTGGGCTTGAATTTGCAACAGGTATACCAGGTACTGTGGGTGGCGCAGTATATATGAATGCAGGAGCCTATAAAACAGATATGGGTTATATAGTTACAAGTGTTAAAGTACTCACACCAGATTATAAAATAAAGACTATGACTAATAAAGAGTTAGACTTTCATTATAGAACATCTTTCTTACAAAAAAATAGAGGTTATATATGTATAGAGGCAACACTCACCCTTATTAAAGGTAATACTGATGAGATAATGGAGTTAATAGAAGAAAGAAAGATGAGAAGATTAGAAACACAACCATTAGAATATCCATCTGCAGGTTCGGTATTTAGAAATCCAGAAGGGGACTTTGCAGGTAGATTAATAGAAGAAATTGGCTATAAGGGAAAAAGTATTGGTGGTGCGATGGTTAGTTTAAAACATGCTAACTTTATAATAAATACAGGTAATGCTAAGGGTGAAGACATTAAAAAACTTATTATGGAAATAAAAGATAAAGTAAAAGAAAAGTATAATATAGATTTAAAAGTTGAACAAGAATTTGTAGAATAGGTGATTAAATGGCTAAGAGTAAAAAGAAGGGTAAAAAAAGAAAATTAAATAAAAAAAGATTTTTTATAGTATTAATAGTCTTTTTACTTTTAGTTTTATTTATTTATAAGTTATTTAATACTAATATAAAAAATATTGTTATAAAAGGTAATGACTTTTTAACTGACCAAGAGATTATAGATATAGCAGGATTAAAAGATTATCCAAATAGTATTAATAACTTATCGTTTAATATAAAAGATAAATTAGAAAAAAATACTTATATATTAAAGGCTAAAGTTACTAAAAAGAACTTTATAAGTAAAGTATATATAGAGGTTAAAGAAAACTATCCATTATTCTTTTATCAAGTAGAAGATAAGACTGTTTTATATAATGGTGATAAAGTAGTAAATAAGTTTACTATTCCTACTGTTATAAATCAAATACCAAATACTATTTATGATGAGTTTTTAAAGAATATGGAAAGTGTAGATAAAGATATATTAAATAGAATGTCTGAGATTGAGTATGCTCCTAATGATGTAGATGAAGAAAGATTCTTTATACTTATGAATGATGGTAATTATGTATATTTAACTTTAAATAAATTCTTATCTATTAATAAATATGTAAGTATAATTAAGTCATTTGATAATAAAAAAGGGATATTATATTTAGATAGTGGGGAATACTTTGAGGTGTTTCATGAATGATGATATTAAACTTGTCCCACTAAAAGACTGTATCACAAGAGATTTATATGAAATGTATAAAGATATTCCAAAAGAGGAATTAGGTTCTTTAAATCCACTTAATAATGTTAGTTTTGATGAGTTTAAAAATATATGTAGTAATTATTTAAAAGAAGAAAAAGAGATTAATAAAAGTATAAATACAACAACTTCAAGATATATACTATTTTGTAATAATAGACCTATTGGAGAAATTGGAATAAGGACTACACTAAATGAGTATTGGATTAATAAAGGAAGTCAAATATATTATAAAATAAGGTTATCAGAGCGTGGTAAAGGATATGGTAATATAATACTTAAATTAGGGCTTGAAAAGGCAAAGGAACTTGGATTTAAAAGTATTAGAATAAATTGTAATAATGATAATATAATATCTAAAAAAGTTATTTTAAGTAATGGTGGTATAGTAGATATTGATAGTTATAAAACTAAAGATGGATATAGTTCAAGTTATATAATAGATTTAAAGGATAAGTAAAATGCTTATCTTTTTAAATACATGATGGTGAATTTGACTTTTTTTAAAAAATGTGTATAATATATACACGAAATGGGGGGAATAATTTATGGATAAAGCAATGATAGAAATAGAAAAATTAAAAGAGGAAATTAAATTACTAAAAGAAGAAAAAAGAGAAAATTCTGAAAAACAAAACGAATTGGAAAATGATTTAAGCGTTTATAATCGCGTAACTTCTGGAAAAAAACATTTTATGAAAGAATTAAAAATTTTGAAAATTAAAAAAGCAATGTTATATTCAATTTATGCTATATTATGTTCATTAATGCTTTTAGGTGGTATTGTAGGGAGTTTTTTGAATCCAACTATTGGTGGATTGCTTGTATTTATTGGTGCAGTCTCACTTATAGTAAATGAAATTCCTAATATTGGAACACCAACTGGAGATAGAATAATAGATTCTGCTGTAGGCAATGTACAATCAGATATAAATGAAATTAAAGAAAAATTTGAAAAAGCTAAAGAAGTAGTTAAAAATAGAACAAAATATGAAAATGATTTATCTGAGTTAAAAGTTAGAGACGAAGAAATAACTGATAGTATAAATGATAAAAATAATAGAATTACTAAATTAGAAAATTTAAGAAAAGAAGTTATAGAAAAATTTTCACCAACATTAGAACAAAAAATAAGTATTAGTTATGAAAATTTTGAAGAAGAAAATACTAAAGCAAAAATGAAAATAAAAAGTTAGTTATAAAACTAAAGTGGGATATAGTTCAAGTTATATAATAGATTTAAAGGATAAGTAAAAAGCTTATCTTTTTTGTATAAATTATATAATAATTATAATTGAAAAAAACAGTTATTTATAATATAATTGTTTTGTAGAAAGGATGGTAATAAGCATGTATGAAATAGAAAGAAAATATTTAGTAAAAAATCTTCCTGAAAATATTGATAAATTAAGGTTTTCAATAATTAAGCAAGGATATTTAAACACATCATCTGAACCAATACTTAGGATAAGGCAAAAGGATAATGACTATTTTTTAACATATAAATTTTCAAGTGATGATCAAAAATCAAAAAAATATAATATTTGTACAGAGTATGAACTTCCAATAACTAAAGAAGCTTTTGAACATTTGTCATTAAAAGTAGATGGGAAAATGATTATAAAGAGAAGATATTATATAGATTTTAACGATTTAACTTTAGAACTTGATATTTTTGAAGGTGATCTTAATGGGTTACAGATTGTTGAAGTTGAGTTTGAATCAGAAGAACAAGCAGAGAGTTTTGTTAAGCCTAAATGGTTTGGTAAAGATGTATCAAAAGATCCTAAGTATAGAAATTCTAATCTTTCAAATAGATAAACAATTTTAATTCATAATTTTAGTTGGTGAGAATGTGCAAAAGAAACAAAATTTAGTAAAAAGAATATATCAAATGTTGAGTACAAGACAAAAAATAAATTTTATAATAATTATCATTATAATGATTTTATCTGCGTTCTTAAGTCAGTTACTTCCACTTTCTATAGGTAACTTAACAGATAATATATTAAATCAACAAAATTTATCATTTACAAAAGTTATACCTTTTTTAATATTTATATTAACAGTAACAGTAGTAAATGAAATAATAAAAGTAATACGTCATTTAATTGTAGAAGATACATGTACTAGGTGTGAAAAGAATGCTAGAAAAGATGCAGTAAATTCCTTATTACACGCACCTTTATCATATTTTAAAGAAAACATGACAGGTAATATTCATGGTAAATTAAATAGAAGTTTGGAAGGAACAATAAAATTATTAAAACTATTATTTATGGATTTTGCACCTGCAATATTTAGTGGGATTGCTGCTATTATAGTAATATTTACTAAGTTGCCACTTTTTCTATCAATACTTATGCTATTTGTTATTCCAATAGGAGTTGCTATTGTATATAGACAAATATCTACTCAAAAAGGTATTAGAGTTGAATTGTTAGAAGAAAAGTCTTCAATGGATGGTGTGATGGTTGAATTAATAAATGGAATAGAAGTAATAAGAGTTACTGATAGTGCGGAAAGTGAAGTTGATAGATTTAAAGATAAGTCTGAATACTTAAGAATAAAAGAAATGAAACATCATAAATCTATGGCATTTTACGATTGTTTAAAATTTATAAATGAAGCTATATTTACTGTATTAGTAATAGGTGCCTCTGCATATCTAGCAGGAGAGGGAGTTATAAGTGTTGGTACTGTATTAACTGCATATTTATGTTTTACGCAACTAACAACTCCTATTCGTGAACTACACCGTATATTTGATGAGTTATCTGAGTCTTTAATACTTGCTAGGGAATACTTTAATATAATTGATTTAGAAAAAGACTTTTCATATAGAAAAAACATAAGTAATAATAATGATATTAAATCAAAGTCGTTTATACAAGTAAAAAATGTATATTTTAAATATAAAAATAGTGATAAAGATGTAATATCAAATCTAAATATAGATATAAATAAAGGAGAGTTTATAGGTATAGCAGGTCCTAGTGGATGTGGTAAATCTTCATTTATAAAATTATTAACTAAGTTAGAAAAAAATACATCAGGCAATATTACTATCGATGGAAAAAATATAGAAAATTTATCACGTAAAAATATTTCTGATATTATCGCATTAGTACCCCAGACACCTTTTATTATAGCAGGTACTATAAAAGAAAATATTTGTTATGGAATTAATAGAAAAGTTAGTGATGAAGAAATTAAGCAGTCTGCAAGTAAAGCATATATAGATGATTTTATAGAATCTCTTCCTAATGGTTATGATACTATTATTTCTGAAGGTGGGAGTAATTTATCAGGTGGACAAAAACAAAGAATAGCAATAGCAAGAATATTTTTAAGAAAGCCTAAAATTTTAATACTAGATGAGGCAACAAGCGCACTAGATAATACTTCAGAAAAATATATTCAAAAACAAATAGAGAAGTTACAAAAAGAGAATAATACATCAATAATATCAATAGCCCATAGGTTAACAACACTTCAAAATTGTGATTCTATATTAGTATTTGATAAAGGACAGATTGTACAAAGAGGAAAGTATAATGAATTAATAGAGACTAATGGAATATTTCAAGATATGTATAATGGTAAGTTAAAGTAATAAATGCTTTAGTTATTTCATACATAAAGAGTTGTAATAAAAAAAATATAAGGAGTAATTTTAATGGTATATTTAGTTAAACAAAATTATAAAGAAAATAAAAAACTGTATAAAAGGATAGAGCAAAATTTAAGAAAAGTTTTACTTAAAAATGTACAAATTGAACATGTTGGCTCAACAGCAATACCCAATATGTATGGAAAAAATATAATAGATATATTAATAGGCGTGGAAAACAATTCTGAGTTTGAAAATATAAGTAATATATTAGAAGATAATAATTATATATCCAGTGAGAAAAGTAAGACTGATATATATAAATTTTTTGCATCTACTTCAAATGAGACAGAATCAGGAGATATACATATTCATTTAGTAATTAAGAATACACAAAGATTTAATGATTATATAATACTCAGAAATTATTTACTTAGCAATAAAAAAGAAGCAAAAAATTATTCTGATTTAAAAAGAAAATTAATAAATGATGGTGTAACAGATAGAAAAGAATACAAAAAGAAAAAGAGCGAATATGTATCTAACTTACTTGACTGAGCTCGTAAATTTATTGATAAGTAAAATGCTTATCCTTTTTTATGCATAAAAATGGCTATTTCATACATAAGAAGTTGTATTTATAACAAATAAATAGTATTTTACTTGTAATTTGTTTGAGAAGTGTGTTACAATAAAGGTGTAATGGTAAACATATCAAGATGCATTGACAAACAGTATATATAGTGATAATATAAAAACTAATTTGAACGGGGGAATAATGATGAATAAAAAAGAATTAACTGGATATCCACATATAGATAAGCCATGGATGAAATATTATGATAAAAATAATCAGAATATCAAAACATTTGAAGGTAATCCTGTAGATTATTTAAAAGAGAAAAATACAAATAGAAAAAGTAAAACTGCTGAGAGTTATTATGGTAAGAAGTTTTCTTATGATGAGATTTTATTTGATGACACTGCTACAAAAGTGTTAAAATCACTTGACGTAAAAAAAGGTGATATAATTTTAAATTTAGTCCCAAATATTCCAGAGGCTGGATTACTTTGGAGAGCTGCAACTAATTTGGGTGCAGTATCAGATTTTATTGATCCAAGACCAGATTCATCAAATTTAAAAGCAAATGCACAAAAATTATTAGAAATTATTAAATTTGAAAAGCCTAAATATATTATTGTCCTTGATATGTGTTATTTAGGTATGCTTAAGCCTGTTGAAAACGAATTAAAAAATTTAGGAATTGATACCATAATTGTTTTAAGTGCAAGTGATTCTATGAATTTATCTGCTAAAATAAGTTATTTAAAAGATGTTGTTAATTATAACGAATTAAAGAATATTAGAACTGCAACAGATATTAATATTAAAAAAATAAAATGGTATGAGGCATTACGCACAAAACTAGAATCAATGAAAAAAAGTGAGAATGCTTTTAATATGGCAATTAAGTCATCTCCAATTAATGTATATAGATATAATGATTTAGCAAATAATGTAAAATATTCAATTAATTATGATATTGAAACAGATGAAAATTTAATGACTTATATAGGTCACACATCTGGGACAAGTGGTTCAAGACCAAAACCAATACCTGTAACAAATAAGAATATTATTTCTAAATTACAACAATTCGAACTTGCAGGAATGAATATTGAAGAAGGGGATAAAATTCTTAGGATTCTTCCTTTATTTGCCCCATTTGGAGCCTTTGATAATTATTTAATTAATTTATCATATGGTGCTATAAGTGTTGATGTACCTGAATTTGATTTAAGTGAGATAGGTTATTTATTAAAAAAATATCAACCTAATATAATAGTTGCAACACCATCATGGCTAGCATCATTGCCAAAATGTAAATATTTAGAAAAAATGGACTTATCATTTATAAAAAAAATGACTTACGGTGGGGATTCTATGCCTTCATCTGAAGAAGAAAATCTTAATAAATGGTTGAAAGATCACGGAAGTAAAACTACAATACGTAAAGGTTATGGAATGAGCGAATTTATTGGGTGTGGTTCGTATGCTAAGGATGAATATAACAAATTTGGAACTATTGGTATACCACTTCCAGAAATAACTTTCGGTATAGTTGACCCTAATATTGAAGATAAATTGGTGCCATTAAAATTCGAAGATGGTAAAGATAGATTAGAGGGAGAGTTAATAGTTTCTGGAGATACTGTTACAAATGGTATTTTACACGATAATATAATAGTTCCACATTTTGAACTTGATGGTAAATCTTATATTAGAACAAGAGATTTAACTCAAATGGATAGAGATGGTTTATTTTATCATTTAGAAAGAAAAGATCGTTCTTTTGTTAGATTTGATGGTTTTAAATATAAACCACATGAAATTGAACCTGTATTAGAAAGTCATCCTGATGTGGAATACGCTAGAGTTGTAGAGTATTATGATGATAGATATAAAGGATTTATGCCAATATGTCATTTATTGCTAAATAAACAATATGATACAGATGATGATTATGTACGATTAGTAGAAGAAATTGTATATAAATATATTATTGATAACCCAAATATGTCATCAAGACATATACCAACAAAATTTAAAATAAGACAGTCAATGCCATTTACTAAAAATAGTAAAATAAATTTCAATGCATTAAAAAATGAAGAACTTGATGGAGATGAAATTAATGTTGATATAGAAGAATCAAATTTAACAGTTGGTAACATTAATATATATAAAAATAAACAAAAAACATTAAAAATAAAATAAATATTAAATAAAAAGGTTTGTTGAGGTGTGAGATATGCAAGATATACAAGGATTTATGCTTATAAATTTATATGCTTTTGTTATAATAATATCAATAGCAATAATATTTTTCAGAAAAAAACGTTTAAAAAAAATAGAAGATGAAACTTATGCAAAATTTGTGTTAACTAATGTATTTTTATCTTTTAGTGGCTTAATATTAGGATTATTGGTTATTCCTTCACTAAAGGCTAGTACTATTTTAATTTATATAATAAATGATTTATATTTAATCAGTACATTTTTGTGGGTTTATTATTTAACTTTTTATACATATTTTATTTCATCTAAACATGAAGAAAATATAAATCGTATGACAAAAATATTTAAAATTATAAAATATATCAGTATAATATTGATTTTGTTACTTCCACGTTCTATAGAAGTTATGCAAAATGGATCTACTGCACAAGGTCCTGCTGTAATTTTTACATATTTAACTTACATAGTTGGAATTATAACTCAAGTTATTTGTATATTGTTGAAACATAATTTTAAAAGCAAAAAATATATCCCAATGTATTTGTTAATAGTCTTGGGAAGTATTGTTTTTGTAATTTTGTCAATTAATCCAACTTTAAATTATATTATTAATCCAACGCTGATATTTATATGTGTTATTATGTACTTCACCATTGAAAACCCAGATGTAAAAATGATAAATGAACTAGAACTTGCTAAGAATCAAGCAGAAAAAGCAAACCGTGCTAAAAGTGATTTCTTAAGTAGTATGTCTCACGAGATAAGGACACCTCTTAATGCCATAGTAGGACTATCTGAAGTAATTAAGACAAGTAATGATATAGATGAGATACACGAGGATGCAACAGATGTAGTAATGGCATCTCAAAATTTACTTGAAATAGTAAATGGAATACTAGATATAAGTAAGATAGAAGCAGATAAAATGGAAGTTGTAGAAACTGACTATAATTTACTTGATGAGTTAAATGAATTAAAGAAATTAACTGAGGTTAGAATAGGTGAAAAAGAGTTAGAATTAAGATGTAATTTTGCAAGTGACCTACCTCAAAATTTATATGGAGATAAAGGCAAAATAAAACAAATAATAACTAATCTACTTACAAATGCAGTTAAATATACAGAAAAAGGATATATAGATTTTAGTGTCAGTTCTATAAATGAAAAAGATTTATGTAAATTAAAAATAACAGTTGCTGATACAGGTAGAGGTATTAAAAAAGAGCAAATGGATAAATTATTTACTAAATTTAATAGACTTGAAGAAGATATGAATACTACAATAGAAGGAACAGGACTTGGACTTGCTATTACTAAATCATTAGTAGAATTAATGGGTGGTAATATAGTAGTTGATTCGGTATATGGTGAAGGTTCTAAATTTACTGTATTTGTAGGTCAAAAAATATCAAATGGAGTAGTAAAGAAAGAAGAAATAGAAGAAATTATTACATTTGATAACAAAAAAGTATTAGTAGTAGATGATAATAACTTAAATATTAAAGTAGCCTCTAAAATATTAAAAGAATTTAATCTAATTATAGATAGTGCGTTTAGTGGGGAAGAATGTATTAATAAAGTTAAAGAAAATAATTATGATTTAATACTAATGGATATAATGATGCCTCATATGAGCGGTGTTGAAACACTAAAAAAACTAAAAGAAATAGAAAACTTTAATACTAAAGTAGTTGCTCTTACAGCAGATGTAATGGAAGGTAAATCAACTAAATATATAGAAGTAGGATTTAATGATTATTTATCTAAACCAATACAAAAAGATGAGTTAAAAAGAGTTTTAAATAAATGTTTAAATGGAATTGAAGTAAATGAAACAAAAGAAACTACTAAAGCAAAAATAAATCCTATAACTGATGAAGATATAGAAGTATTAAATAAAAAATTAGAGAGTATGAATGATAATACTTCTAATGAATATAAAGGCAATATAGATTATTTAAAAGAAAATGATATAGATGTAGATGCAGCGCTAGAACTACTTGGTGATATTGAGATGTATAACGATACACTTAAGACATTTAAAGAAGAATCTAAAGAAAGAATGCCTAGAATAGAAAAAAATAAAAAAGATAAGAATATGAAGGATTATAGTATTGATGTACATGCATTAAAGAGTGATAGTAAATATTTAGGATTTAAAAAACTTGCTAGTCTTTCATATGACCATGAGATGAAATCTAAAGAAAACAACTCTGATTACGTTTTAGAACACTACGATGAATTATTAAATGAATATAATAGAGTTGCTAATATAATTGATAAATACTTAGGATAGATTGATATGGAATATGAAGTAAGATTTTATTTTTCAAAGAAAAAATTAGAAAATATTATATCAAAATTAAAAGGCATAAAAGAACTTAAAATGAATGAAAGGTCTTATGAGAAAACTTTGCAATACGACCATCCAAATTGTAATATGAGTTTTTACTCTAAAGATATTGATGGAAGATTTAGGATTAGAGTTACAAAGTCTAGTTCTAAATCTAAGTGTAAAATAAGTTGGAAAAAGCGTTTATCTAATACAACTAAAACTGATGTAAATAAAGAAGAGGAAGTAGAACTAAATATTAAATATGAAGAATACGATAATTTGATGTTCTTAATAAATAATGTATTAAAGATGAAATTTATAGAAAGTTATGAAAGATATAGAACAACATTTGAAAATGATGAAGTTGAGATTTCAGTTGACGAATATCCTTTTGGAATCGCACTTGAAATAGAAAATAAAAGTAAGGATAAAGATGCTTCTTTAATAGTTAGAAAATGGACTGATATTTTAGGTTTAAATATTAATAATGCGTATAGGTTGTCGTGGGATGATAAATATTCTAGTCTTTGTAAGGAACAAAACATAAAACAGTATAAAGAAGTTTCTTTTGATTTGCCAATGCCTGAAATTAAAGATTAACTAGAGATTACCTCTAGTTTTTATTGACATCTTAAAGCATATATGTTACAATAATCTTGCAAATCAAAGGAGGGTTTTGTTATGAGTTCAGAAGAAGAAAATGAAATAATGAGCAAATTTATTAAGGAGTATATTGAAAAAGAAAATGTCGAAAGAAAAAAAACTAAAGCTTTAATGTCTAATACAAATTATTTAGAATGGCTTAATCAATTCACTCAAGATAAAGAAGGATTTTCAGATAATGACTGGCTATATTTTCCAGAAAGAATAAAAAAATCTGATAATGAAAATGTTGATAAATTATGCTTATTCTATGAAGGAATTAGACAGTATGCAGAGTCAAATCATATTTATCCATTAAAATGTAATTTTGGTAATTTTTACAAAATTAGATTAAATAAAATTGGTTTTGAAATTGGAATTTTAAATGGTCAAGGAACAAAATTTTTTTGTAACAAGGTTGCAGTAGAAAATGAACAAGAGTTTATTGATTTTAATGACATTATGACTGGCAAAAAACAAGAAAATGTTGATAAAATTAATGCAAGTTTAGAATCTTTATCAAATATGATTTTAACTGCTTATGAAAGTGGTGTTCCAATAGAATCAATAATTTATACAATAGAAAAAACAATAAATGAAATAACTTATAAAAAAGAAGGCAAAGCAAAAGTATTTACAAGATAAAAGACTTAGTATGTTTTGCTAAAATAAAATAATTTATTAAAGCCGAGTATTAAAATTACTTGGCTTTTAATATCAAAAAAGACTAACAATTTACTAAACAATCATTAAAACTATTGACAATATCGATTATTTAGTGTAGAATGGTGAGTAAGATAATTATAATACGCCGTAGGCTATTAAGGAGGTCATATGGAAGAAGAATTAAAACACTTATCATATACACTTGATAAGTATAATGAAGTAATTGATGATTCAAAACTAAAACTAAATAATTTAAAGAATTTATACAAAAATGATTATGATGCAATGCTGGAAGAAAAATTCAAATTAGAAGGTGAAATCAAATCTATTGAAAGAGCAAAACACTCACCATATTTCGCTAGAATAGACTTTGAAAGTAAAACAAATAAAGATGTTTGCTATATAGGTAAACTTGGAGTAAGTGACTATGATAACAATTTAATAACAGTAGACTGGAGAGCCCCTATATCAAGTCTATATTATGATTCAAATGTAGGGAATGCTAAATACAACTCTCCAGATGGAATAATATCTGGTAAATTACTTTTAAAAAGGCAGTACACTATAGAAAACAGTAAACTTATAAATTATAACGATGTAGATACAGTATCTAACGATGAATTATTAAAACCATACTTAAGTGTAAATGCTGATACAAGACTTAAAAATATAGTATCTACTATACAAAGTGAACAAAATAAAATAATAAGAGAGCCTATTACAAAAAACTTAATAGTACAGGGTGTTGCCGGAAGTGGTAAAACCACAGTCGCACTACATAGAATTGCCTATCTAGTTTATAATTATAGAGACTTATACAAATCTAGTGATTATATGGTAATAGGTCCAAATAAATTCTTTGTAAGTTATATATCAGGAATACTACCTGATTTAGATGTAAATGGTGTTAGTGAATACACCACTTTAGAACTCGCACTAAACTATATAGAAGAACCATTTAAAGTAAATAATTCACTAGATATATTAAAAGTTAAAGATGACATATCTAAATTTAAAATATCTATGGATATGAAAAATAAAATAGATTCATATTTTAATTCACTTGAGATTTTGCCCAATACTGACTTTACTATAAGGGGAGTTAAAATATTAAGTAAAAGTTTAATAAAAAGCCTTTATGAAGAAATAAATAAAAATATATATAAGAGTGTTAAAAGTAGGATAGATAGATTAATATTACTTATAGATAAATATATTGAAGAGAATAATGATTTAATACTATCCCGTTTAATTAAAGATAAAACAGATAAAAAAGTAATAGATGATTATAAAAATAATATAAATATTTATTTAAAAAGATACTTTACAGTATTAAATATAAAAGTTAAAGATATTTATATGGAGATATTAAATAATAACAATATAGACATTAAAAATATTAATATAAACGAAATAGATATAGAAGATATATACCCTCTTATGTATATTAAATATAAAATGGTTGGAAGTAATTTTGATAACTATAAACATATTGTAATCGATGAAGCACAAGATTATGGAGAGTTTAATTTCTATGTATTAAAAAAATTGTTTAAAAATGCAACATTTAGTATATATGGAGATTTAGCCCAAAGTCTATACTCATATAGAAGTATAACAGCTTGGGATAGTTTATTAGATATATTTAATAATGCAGAAATACTTAAATTAAATAAAAGTTATAGAACTACAATAGAAATAATGAATGAGGCAAACAAAATTAATGAAAGACTTAATCTTGATATAGCAACTCCTGTAATTAGACATGGTGACGAAGTAGAATATACTAATAAAGATATATTGGATATAATAAATGAATTAAAAGGAAAATATAAATCAGTTGCTATTATAACTAAAGATGCTTTAGAAGCTCAAGCACTCTATACAAAATTAAATAATAAGATAGATATAAACTTAATAGATAAAGATAATATCAATTTTGATAGTAATATAAATATACTTCCAAGTTATTTATCCAAAGGACTTGAATTTGATGCAGTAGTAATAGTAAATAGAAATAACTTTAAAGATAATATATTAGATTTAAAACTTCTTTATGTTTCAATGACAAGAGCCTTGCATAAACTTGTTATAATTAACTAAAAAGTGTTTTGGTGAATTTTATAAAAGAAAGGAGGAACTTATATATGCTAAATAAATCTAGAAAGTTGATAGAGAAAATATGTGAAAGAAATAATATAACTTTTAAATTATTATCTAATGATTGGATAATAATGTTAGAAAAAGATAGTAAAACAAAATTTATTACTGGATGTAAGTTTCCTTTAAATAATCATGCTATAGGTGAAATATTAGATGATAAATATGCATTATATTGTGTATTAAAAGAAAAGAATATTCCTATTATAAAACACAATATACTATACTCAAATAGTAATATGAATGATTATGCAATAAATTCTAAAGATTCTAAATTAGTTAATGATTATTTTCTTAAAAATGGTAATAGTATCGTATTAAAGCCCTGTAACGGAACATGCGGACAAAATGTATATCATGTAACTTCATTTGATGATATTGATAAAATATTAGAAAAACTTTTTCAAAAAAACACATCCATCGTTTACTGTCCTTTTTATAATATTAAAAATGAATATAGAGTTATAGTACTCGATGGTAATATTGAATTTATTTATTGCAAGCAAAGACCAATTGTTAAAGGAAATGGTAAAAGTTCAATAAGAAATCTATTGTTAGAATTTAACTATGAATATTTTAAGGATAAATTATACGATAAAATTTATGATACTATATTACAAGATGGTGAAATATATGAATACGATTGGAGATTTAATTTATCTAATGGAGCAATAGCGTCTTTTGATATTGATTCAAATATAAAATTCAAGTTAGAAAAACTTGCAAAAGATGTTATAAATAAATTAGAGTTAAAATTTGTAAGTATTGATATTATTGAAACTGATGAGGAATTATCTGTATTAGAAATTAACAGTGGGGTAATGATGGAAAACTTAATTAATATGGTTGATGATATTAGCATAATTGAGAATATATACGAAAAAGCAATATTATTAATGTTTAATGAGTAATTATTTTAATTTATATCTAGATAGTTTAATTTACTATGAATAATTTACTAAAAAAGCAAACAATTGCTTTTTTTCTTCTTTAATGTTATACTTATTAAGTATTAAATCTAAAGAAAGGAGGGAAATATGAGTAAGATTAGAATATTTGCTTTAGGTGGTCAAAACGAAGTAGGAAAGAATATGTATGTAGTTGAAGTTGATAAGAATATATATGTATTTGAAGCAGGTTTAAAACACGCTGATGATAAATTATTGGGTGTTGATTATATAATTCCAAATTATGACTATCTAAAAGAAAATAAAGAAAGAATTAAAGGTTTATTTATCACGCATGGTCATGATGAACAAATGGGTGCGATATCAGATATATTAGTAGATTTACCTGATATAAATATATATGGAGGTAAATTTACTTTAGAAATTATTAAACAAGACTTAGAAGAAAGTGGGATAAAGAATGCTCATTTAATTGAAATTAAAGCAAATAAAAAAATAGACTTTAAAACTGAAAGTGTATTTCCAATACAAATCTCACATTCTATACCAGATAGTTATTTATATGTATTAAATACTAAAGATGGTTCTATTGTATTTACTGGTAATTACTTATTTGACCCATCTATGATGGGACCATACGCTACTGATATAGGTAAACTTGCATATATTGGTAAACAAAATGTGCTTTGTTTAATGAATGAATCACTTTATGCAGATAAAAAAGGCTTTACAAGTCCAAAACATAGAACAACTTTAATGGTTAGAGATATATTAAGTGATAACGAAGGTAGACTATTTTTCAATATATTTGAAAATCAAATATATAGAATTCAAGAAGTATTTGATGAAATATCTAAAACTGATAGAAATGTAGTAATAATGGGGAAATCTTTAGAAAGTATTATATTAAAAGGAATAGAATTAAACTATATAAAATTCGATAAAGAAAGAATTAAACCTATAACTCATGTAACAGATGAAAATATTATAGTAATAATATCTAATGAAAGAGAAAAACCATATTCTAGTTTAAAAAGAATACTTAGAAATTCAGATAAGTTTGTTACTTTAAAGGAAACTGATACAATAGTTATATTATCACCCTTATATGCAGGTAGTGAAATTACAGCAACTAAAGTATTCAATAAAATATCTAAAGTTGGAGCGAATCTAATGATATTATCTAAGCAATTACTATCTCCTCATGCATCTAGTGAGGATATAATGCTTATGATAAACTTAATGAAACCTAAATACTATTTTCCAGTTACTGGAGAATATAAAGACCAAGTAGAAAATGCTGTAATAGCAACTGAATTAAATATACCAAAGGATAATATAATATTAAACTTGAACGGTGAAGTTGCAACATTTGTAGATGGTAAACTTGTAGATAACTCTGATAAAATACCTGTTGATGATATACTAATAGATGGTAAAACTGCAGGCGACATTGGTGATTTAGTGCTAAAAGATAGAGAGATGTTATCTGATAGTGGGATTGTTATAGTAAATGCTAATATAGATAAAAAAACAAGAGCAATTATTAATAAACCAAATATATCTACTAAAGGATTTATATATGTAAAAGATAATATAGATATAATTAAAGAAGCTGAGACTATAGTAAGTTCAGTAATTCAAGAAAATGTTAAAGAAAACTATATAGATTATAATAAATTAAAATTAGATATAAGAGATAAACTTGGTAAATATTTCTATAAAGAAACAGAATGTAAACCTATGATAGTAATAGTTGTACAAGAAGTATAAATACTTAAAAAATTGCAAAAAAATGCAATTTTTTTTGTTTAAAAAAAGGAAATTCAAGTTTTACGAAGTATGATATATATAGGAGGTATTTGAAGTGAATGAAATAGATGATAAAAATATTTTAGAAACAATGCTAAAAACGATTAAATTTTAGAAAATAATCTTAAAAAATTCAGTATTTTTAGGAAAAGTAAAAAATGTTTTTACTTTTTTTACTTTTTATAGTATAATTAATATAGATTGTAGGAGATGATATGATGAAACATATTTATACAAGTCTTGATATCGGTTCGGATACAATAAAAATAGTAGTATGTGAACTATATCAAAATAAGTTAAATTTACTTGCAGCATCTTCATATAAATCTAAAGGAATTAAAAAGGGATTAATAACAGATGTAGAACTTGCTAAAGAATCTATTAAAAATGCATTTGATGAAGTAGAAGAGATGTTAGGTATAAAAATAAATAAAGTAATCACATCAGTTCCTTCTTTTAATGCAGAATACAATATTATAAAAGGTAATGTTAAAATAACTAATGAAAATCATATAGTTACAAGTGACGACATAATAAAATCATTAGAAGTTGCTGCTAGGGCAAATCCATACAATTCAAGAGAAATGGTTACAATACTTCCAATAGATTATACAGTTGATGATAAAACACTTATTAAAAACCCTAAAGGTATGCCTTGTTCAGTACTTGGATGCCGTGCGGTACTTGTAACTACTCCTAAAAAGAATGTTTATTCTGTAGTAAGTTTACTTGAAAATATAGGTAAAGAGGTTGTAGATATAACACTCAATGATATAGGAGACCTTTACTCATTTAATAATAAACTATTTGAAGAAAAGGTTGGCGCGATAATAAATATCGGTAGTGAGATAACAAACGTATCTTTATACAATAAAAGCGTATTAGTTAAAAGCAGTATAGTAAATATGGGTGGTAAAAACGTAGATAGTGATATATCTTATATGTATAAAGTAGATATTCCAACTGCTCGTAATTTAAAATTAAAATTTGCTTTAGCCCACAAAAAGAATGCTAGTGTGAACGATATTGTAGAAGTTAAGAGTGCTGTTGATAATAACTTAAAGATAAATCAGTTTGAACTATCAGAAGTAGTTATGTCGAGACTAGAAGAAATATTAAACGAAGCAAAAAAAGAGATAAATCTCTTGACAAGTAGGAAAATAGATTATATTATAATTACAGGAGGTACTAGCAATATGATAGGATTCGAATATGTCGTAAGAGATATATTTGGAGATAGTGCCAATATTGGTAATGTTAAAATGCTAGGAATAAGAGATAATATATATTCATCTTGTATAGGTAATATAGTATACTTTATAAGTAAATTAAAACTAAAGGGAAAAGATTATAGTATGATAAGTGATAATGAGGCTTATCAAATGACAGCTGTAAATTCTAGAAAATTAAGTACATCAGATTCAATGCTAGGGAAAATATTTGGATTTTTCTTTAGTGAATAGAGGAGGAAATTATGTTTGGATTAGAAATGGATCAAGTTGCTAAAATAAAAGTTATTGGAGTTGGTGGAGGTGGAAATAACGCCGTAAACCGAATGATAGAATCAGGAGTAAAAGGTGTTGAATTCATAGTTGCTAATACCGATTTACAAGTTTTAAATGTATCTAAAGCTCCAACTAAAATACAAATAGGAGAGAATTTAACTGGTGGTAGAGGTGCTGGTGCTAAACCTGAAATAGGAAGAGAAGCTGCTCTTGAAAGTAAAAAAGAAATAGAAGAGGCTCTAGCTGGAGCTGACATGGTATTTGTTACTTGCGGTATGGGTGGAGGAACTGGTACAGGTGCTGCTCCAGTAATTGCAAATATCGCACAAGAACAAGGGGCTCTAACTGTTGGTATAGTTACTAAGCCATTCTCATTTGAAGGTAAAAAAAGAATGGAACAGGCAATAGTAGGACTTGAAGAGTTAAAGAAAAATGTAGATACGCTAATTGTTATACCAAATGATAAATTAAGAGAGATTATAGATAAGTCAACACCACTTCTAGAATCATTTAAAGAAGTAGATAACGTATTAAGAAGAGGAGTACAATCTATATCAGATTTAATAGCTGTTGCAGGACTAATTAACTTAGACTTTGCAGATGTTAAAACTGTTATGGAAAAACGTGGTACTGCTTTAATTGGTATTGGTATAGGTGTTGGTGAAAATAGAGCAACTGAGGCTGCAGAACAAGCAATATCTAGTCCATTACTAGAGACAAGTATCGATGGTGCAACTGATGCAATAATAAATGTTACAGGTGGTAATAATTTAACGCTCTTTGAAGTAGAAGAAGCTGCAGATGTAATTAGAAAAAGTGCTAAAACTGATATGAATACAATATTCGGTGCAGTTATCAATGAAAATCTTAATGATGAGATTATTGTTACTGTAATTGCTACTGGATTTGATGATGATAAGAAAACTCAGGAGCAATCATCAAGAGTAGAAAGTAGAGAAGATAATAATTCTAATATTAGTTTTAGAAGTACAACTGATGAAGACTCTGATGATTCTGATGATATAATACCATCATTCTTAAGAAGAAGAGGATTTTAAACATTAAGAATAGATTTTTCTATTCTTTTTTAGTATAATTATATTGGTGATATAAATGACTGATATAGAAATAAGTAAAAATTCAAATATGTTAAATATTAAAGATGTAGCTAGTAAGTTAAATATAAGTGAAGATAATTTAGAATATTATGGTAAATATAAAGCAAAACTAAATATAAATATAGATAACTTAAATAATGATTTAGGTAAATTAATACTTGTAACATCTATTAATCCAACACCTTTTGGAGAAGGTAAAACAACTGTTAGTATAGGTATTAACGATGCCTTAAATAAACTTGGCAAAAAGTCAATTGTAGTATTAAGAGAACCTTCACTTGGCCCTGTATTTGGAATTAAAGGCGGGGCAACTGGTGGTGGTTATTCTCAAGTTGTACCTATGGAAGATATTAATTTACATTTCACAGGAGATATACATGCAATAGAAGCTGCAAATAATCTTTTATGTGCGATAATTGATAATCATATATATCAAGGAAATGAACTTGGAATAGATAAAGTCGTATTCAACAGATGCATTGACCTTAATGATAGAGCCCTAAGAAATGTCTTAATAAAGTATGATAATAATGGTTTAGAAAGACCTGATAACTATCAAATTACAGTTGCAAGCGAAATAATGGCAATACTTTGCTTGTCTAAGAATTTAGAGGATTTAAAAAGAAGAATTGGTAATATTTTAGTTGGATATACTAAAGATAATAAAATGATATTTGCTCGTGATTTAAACTGTGTTGGGGCTATAGCCTTACTTCTTAAGGACGCTATTAAACCAAACCTAGTTCAAACACTTGAAAACAATCCTGCAATAATACATGGAGGTCCATTTGCTAATATCGCACATGGATGTAATTCAATAATCGCAACAACTCTAGGTTTGAAATTATCTGATTATGTAGTAACTGAGGCTGGATTTGGAGCTGATTTAGGTGCTGAAAAGTTTTTAGATATAAAGTGTCAAATCGCTAATTTAAAACCCAATTGTGTAGTTATAAATGCTACTTTAAGAAGTTTAAAATATAATGGTGGCGTATCTAAAGAATTAGTTAATACTCCAAATATTGATGCTTTAAAAAAAGGTATAGTAAACCTTAAAAGACATATAGAAAATATAAGTAAATATACTAAGAATATAGTAGTTGTAATAAATAGATTTGAAACTGATACTAATGATGAGATAGACTATGTAAAAGATTATGTAGAAAATATGGGATATAAGATAAGTATATGTACATCTTTTAAAGATGGAAGTAATGGCGCTATAGAAGTTGCTAAAAAAGTACTAGATGTATGTAATAATGATGCAGATTTTAAACCTTTATATAATTTTAATGATAAAATAATAGATAAAATAAATAAAATATCTAAAGAAATATATAGAGCAGATGAAGTAATAATAAGTGATGAAATAAAAGATAAAATAAACTACTTAGAAGAAAATGGATTTGGTAATCTACCTATATGTATTGCTAAAACCCAGTATTCTTTTACAGATAATCCTAAACTTTTAGGCGCACCATTAAACTTTAATATGACAGTTAGAGATATTAAACTATCTAGTGGTGCTGGATTTATTGTAGTATTAATGGGAAGTATTATGACTATGCCAGGCTTAGGTAAAAATAGTGCCTATTTAAATATGAATATAGATAATAGTGGTAATATAACAGGTTTATTTTAATTGTATAAATTAATCTTCTTTCACTCAATATGAAGTGAAAGGAGATTTTTTTATGGCGCGTCACAAAGTTGAGATATGTGGCGTGAATACTGCGAATATAAAAGTTTTAAATAATGATGAGATGAACTCTTTATTTAAAAAATATAAAGAAGGAGATTCATTTGCTAAAGAAGAATTGGTTAATGGTAATTTGAAACTAGTTTTAAGTATTTTAAAAAAATACAACAATAGATGTGATAATATGGATGATTTATTTCAAGTAGGTTGTATTGGACTGATTAAAGCAATAGATAACTTTGATCTTAATTTTGATGTAAAATTTTCTACATATGCAGTACCAATGATACTAGGTGAGGTAAAAAGATATTTAAGGGATAATAATAGTATTAGAATCGCTCGTAGTATTAAAGATATCGCATACCACGCTTTAATAGTTAAAGAAGAGTTAACAAACAGCTTAAATAGAGAACCTACTATAAAAGAGATTTCAGATAAACTATCTCTTAGTGAATTTGAGGTTAGTAATGCTTTAGATAGTATGAAAGAAACATTAAGTATATCAGAGCCTATTTATAACGATGGAGGAGATACTATATACTTACAAGACCAAATAGAAGATAAAAATAATAATATGAAATATATCGATGAGAAAGTTGCTTTAAAAGAGGCAATAAATTCTTTAAAAGATAAAGAAAAATATATTATAACAGAAAGATATATAATAGGTAAAACTCAAATGGAACTAGCTGAAGAAATTGGTATATCACAGGCACAAATATCAAGAATTGAAAAAAGTGCCTTAAACAACATAAAAAATAAAATAAGTTAGGCAAATATACTATTTTTTCATATAATATAGTGGTGATTATATGAGACTATCTGATTTACAAAACAAAACCGTTATAAATTTAATAGATGGTAAAAATATAGGAAATATAATTGATTTGAGTATAGATGAAAATGGTAAAACAACAGGATTAATAGTTGAAAAACATAAGTTTATTATTTCATACTTTACTAGTAAAAAAGAATTTTCTGTTAGATGGGATCAAATAGAAAAAATAGGTGAGGATGTAATACTCGTTAGGGTTGTCTATTAAATATTTTTGTGTTATACTTAAATTGGTGATTGAATGAAAGTCTTACTATATACAGAAAATGAAAAGATGATTAGTAAATCTGGACTCGGTAAAGCCATAAAACACCAGATGAATGCCTTGAAAGACAATAATATTGAATATACAACAGATCCAAATGATGATTATGATATAGTACATATAAACTTTTATGGTCCTAAATCTTATATGCTTGCAAAAAAAGCAAAAAAACTAGGTAAAAAAGTTATATACCATGCTCATTCTACTGAGGAGGATTTTAGAAATTCGTTTGTACTTTCCAATCAAGTTGCCCCAGCATTTAAGCAGTGGTTGATTAAGTGCTACACACTTGGAGACCATATATTAACCCCAACTCCTTATTCAAAAAAATTATTAAAAAGTTACGGTATAAAAGTCCCAATAACTGATATAAGTAATGGTATAAATGTTAAGTTTTTCGAGAAAAATGAAGAGTTAGGTAAGAAGTTTAGAAAAGACTTTGGATATAAAGATACAGATAAAATAATAATGGGTGTAGGTTTATATATAGAAAGAAAAGGAATACTCGATTTTGTTGAACTTGCAAAAAGACTACCTGAGTATAAATTTATATGGTTTGGGTATTCACCACTTTCAGCATCTCCAGCTAAAATTAGAAAAGCAGTTAATACTAAATTAGATAATTTGTGTTTTGCTGGATATGTAGAGCCTGAGGTTTTAAGAGGTGCGTATAGTGGTTGTAATTTATATTTATTTCCAACACTTGAAGAAACTGAAGGTATTCCAATAATGGAAGCATGTGCGGCTAGAATACCTTCATTAATAAGAGATATACCTGTATTTGATGGATGGCTTAAAGATGGTGTAAATGTATATAAAGCAAAAAATTTAGATGAATTTGAAGATAAAATTAAAAAAATATTAGAAGGTAAGTTACCTGATTTAACTTTAGAAGGTTATAAACTCGCAAAAACAAGAGATATAAAAAGAGTTGGTAGAAAACTTATCAATATATATAGAAAAGTATTAGAAGGTGATGTTCTTGATAAATGATATTAAACTATTAGGGCCAAAAGAAATAACTAAAATTGGAGAAAATGCCTATATTGAAAAATGCTTTTATGAAAAAAGAGGAAATAGATTTTATGATGTTGTATTACACATAAACGGTAAAGATGTATTTATTGGAAGATTTAATAAAATATATAACAACATAAATGTAATTTACAATAACGGAAAAATACTAGTATGTTGTTGTGGTTATACTAAAGAATCACACTCAATAGTTGTTTTAGATGTATTATCGCTTTATGATATAGTCGACGATACATTCTATTCTTGTACTAAGGAAGAAGCACTCCAACTATTCAATGAAAAAATTAGTGATAATAACAATATAGGTTATATTAATATAGCAGATACAAAATACTTAAAAAACAAGAATGCTTTAATAGTAAGAGAAGATTTAGAAAAAATGAAAAGACTAAAATAATTAGCCTTTTTTCTTGTTTTTAAATACTTTTATTGATATAATAATTAAGTAAGGTGATAATAGATGTACTTAAAAAAGATAATCGCACATGGTTTTAAATCATTTGCTGATAATACAATAATAGATTTAGAAAATAATATTGCAGGAATAGTTGGGCCAAATGGTTCAGGTAAAAGTAATGTTGTAGATGCAGTAAGGTGGGTGCTTGGAGAACAATCAGTTAAGGCTTTAAGAGGAGATCTAAGCATGACTGATGTAATATTTCAAGGAAGTAAGAGCAGAAATCCTATGAATACTGCATCAGTAACTTTAATATTTGATAATACTGACCACTACTTAAATATAGCATTTGATGAAGTATCAATTAAAAGAAGATTATATAAAGACGGTACTAATGAATTTTTTATAAATGGAGAGAAATGTAGATTAAAAGATGTATCAGACCTACTTATAGATAGTGGTGTTGCTAAAGAATCATTCAATATTATCTCACAAGGTAAAATAGATGATATATTATCTAGTAAACCTGAAAATAGAAGAATTATATTTGAAGAGGCAGCAGGTGTTTTAAAGTACAAAAAAAGAAAAGAAGAGGCTTTAAGAAAATTAGAAAAAACTCATGAAAATATTGAGAGAATAAACGATATTATAAAAGAGTTAGAAGTACAAGTAGAGCCTTTAAGAGAACAAAAAATAAAAGCAGAAGAATACGAAAGTTTAAGTGATGAACTTAAAGATTTAGAAATATCTTTAATAGCTAGTGAAATAACTAATATTAACTATAAATACCAAGAAAATAAAGAAAAAATAGATGAATTAAATAAAGCGTTATTGAAACTAACTACTGATAATTCGACTAATGAAGCAAAAAGTTCATCATATAAACTAAAAATAAACAATATAGATAATGAGATTAGAAAATCTCAAAAAGAACTTTTAGAACTTACTTCTTTAACAGAACAGATAAATGCTAGAAAACAAATAATACTTGAAAGAAAGAAATACGAAGTAGAAGATAGTAAACTTCACGATAATATTGTTAGACTTAAAGAAGATGAGTTAAATTTAAGAAATAGTATAGATTCTAATAATAAAGAAATAAGCATTAAAGAAGATGAGTTAAAAAACGTATTAAAAGATATAGATACTTATGAAAGTTCTATTATAGATATTAAAGAAGATAAAGGAGATTTATTAGATAAATTAAATACTACTTTAAAAAATATTAGTATTTTAAACTCTAAAATAGATGCTTTAAAAGAAAGTATAGAAAACGATTCTACACTTCCATATGCAGTTAAAAATGTATTAGATAATCCCAAACTTAGAGGAATACATAACGTAATAGGTTCTTTAATAGAAGTTGAAGAGACTTATTCTAAGGCTATTTCTATAACTCTTTCATCTAGTGCATCAAATGTAGTAGTAGACAACGAGATATGTGCTAAAGAAGCTATAAACTACCTTAAAGCAAACAATTTGGGTAGAGTAACATTCTTCCCACTAAATATAATTAAAGAAAAATTTGTAGATACAAATACACTAAATATAGCTAAAAAAGAAATAGGATTTATAGATATTGCAAGCAATCTTGTTAAATATGATAAAAAATATGAAAATATAATTAAAAATCAACTAGGAAATGTGATAGTAGTAGATAATATAGATAACGCTAATATAATAAGTAAAAAAATTGATTATAAATATAGAGTAGTAACAATCGATGGAGAAATACTTCATGTAGGTGGTTCACTTACTGGAGGTAATATTAAAGTTAGAAATATTATTACTGATAAATATGAACTTGAAAACAATTTAAAACAGTTAACTAAATTAGAAGAAGAGCAAAAAGAAATAGAAAATAATATAAATAAATATGACTACGATTTAAAGGCTTTAGAAGATAAATTATACTTATCAAATAAAGAAAAGATTAATATAGAAGAATTTATAGACCTCAAGAAAAAAAGTATTATGGATATAGATAAAAAAATAGATGAGATAACTCTTGAGATTAATAGTAATAATAGTGCTTTAAATAGTACTCTAGATATTGAAGAAGAAAACATATTAAATGAGTATTATATAACTAATCAAAAGAAATTAGATAAAGAAAAAGAAATAGAGTTACTAAACAATAATAGAGTTAGATTATCTAGTGAATTAGATGATTTTGAGAGTACGCTTAAACACGATAATGCTATATATACTGAGAAGACTAACTTAATACATGAACTTGAAATAGAAGTAAATAGAGCAGATGTAAAACTAGATAATTTACTTAATACATTAAATGAAACGTATTCTATGACATATGAAAATGCAGTTAGTATGTATAAACTTGATATGGATGAAAACCTTGCTAGAAATAAAGTAAATTCTTTAAAAAGAAAGATTAAAGACTTAGGACCAGTAAATGTACTTGCTAAAGAAGAATACGAAAGAGTTAGTACTAGATATGAGTTCTTAATACATCAAGAAGAGGATTTATCTAAAGCTGAGACTACACTTTTAGAGATAATCGATGAGATGGATAGCGTTATGAAACAAGAGTTCTTAAGTACCTTTAAAGTTATTGAAGAAAACTTCTCTACAACATTTAAAGAATTATTTAAAGGTGGTACTGCTAAACTTTCATTAACTGATAAAGATAACATACTTGAAACAGGAATAGAAATAGAGGCATGTCCTCCAGGTAAAACTTTAAAAAGTATAAGTTTATTATCAGGTGGAGAGAAGACATTTACAGCAATCAGTTTACTCTTTGCAATACTTAAATCACGTCCTGTACCATTTTGTATATTAGATGAGGTAGAGGCAGCACTAGATGAAGTAAACGTTGACGCATTTGGGAAATACATAAGAAAATTAAAAGAAAAAACACAGTTTATAGTAATCACACACAAGAAAAAGACAATGGAATATGTAGATGTATTATATGGTATAACAATGCAAGAATCTGGTGTTAGTAAACTTGTAAGCGTAAAATTAGAAGAAATTAAATAATTGGAAGTGATATAGTGAATTATTTATTATATGGATTAGATAAGTTTTTAATAGATAAAGAAATTAAAAATATAATAAATAAGAATAATATAGATGAGATAAATATATCAAGATATGACTTAGAGGAAAATTCTTTAAAAGAAATACTTGATGATGCTATGACTATATCACTTTTTTCATCTAATAAATTAATAATAGTAGATAATGCTTTTATATTTAATAGAGTTCAAAGTAAAAAAATGGATGATATAGAACTTTTAGAAAGTTATCTTAATAACCCTAATAAAGATACGACTATTATATTTATAGACCTTAATGAAAAAGTAGATAGTGCTAAAAAAATAGTTAAGTTAATTAAGGATAAAGGTGTTTTAAAAGAGTTTAATCCTTTAAAAAATATAAATAGTACAGTTAGTTCAATGTTTGATGATTATAAAATTGACTATGGCGTTATTGATGCACTAATAAATAGAGTAGGTAGTGACCTAGAACTTATATATCAAGAAGTAGAAAAACTAAAGATATATAAAATAGATGATAAAACTATCACTTTAAAAGATGTAGAAGATTTAGTAGTTGAAAATATTAATATAGATATATTTAAGTTTGTCGATGATATAATAAATAAAAATAAAAGTAGTGCGATTAAAACCTATAAGGAACTACTTAAGTTAAACGAAGAGCCAATAAAAATAGTCGCATTACTTGCAAGTAAGTTTAGACTTATGTATCAAGCAAGCACACTAGTAAAAAAAGGATATACAGAAGAGGATATTTCTGAAATACTTAAAGTACATAAATATCCAGTACATCTTTCTATAACTGCAGGACATAAATACAATCCTAAATTATTACTTAAATACTTAAATGAGTTAGCAGATTTAGATATTGGAATGAAGACAGGTGAAAAGGATAAAGAACTTGCTTTAGAATTATTTATACTTAGTTTATAACAGTAAATACTTACTGTTTTTAATTGAAAAAAGAACTGACCATAACCAAACATACGGGTTACAACCAGTCCTTACTAATTAAAATATACAAAATTTTATTAAATAAGTCAAGTATTAATCAATAATTTCTTTAATTCTATCATTTACTTCTTTTAAAATTATTTCATTTTTATTATTTTGCGGATTATAATATCTTTTACTTTTTAAATTATCAGGTAAGTATTGTTGCTTAACTATATGGTTTTTATAATCATGGGCATACTTATAGTTTGGAGATGTAGTTTTAATATGCTCAGGTACATTTCCAGTATTTCCTTTTCTTATATCGTTCAATGCTTCATCTATTGCCATAATCGCACTATTAGATTTAGGAGATAAAGCAAGTTCTATAACTGTTTTTGCAAGAGGAATACGTGCCTCAGGCAATCCTAGACGCTCACACGCACTAATACAAGCCTCAACTTTTAAAGCCATATTTGGATTAGCAAGTCCAATATCTTCGTATACAATCACACTCATTCTTCTAAATATAATATCTAAATCTTCTGCTTCTATAAGTCTTGCAAGATAATGTAGCGCGGCATCAACATCAGAACCTCTAATACTTTTTTGAAACGCACTTATGACATCATAATATCCATCTTCATTTTTATCGTGAAATAAGTTAGGTTTATTACTTATATTTTTTAGCGATTCTAAAGTAACTTTTTTATCAGTAGAGTAGTAGGCAACTTCAAGTAGATTATATGCATATCTAAGGTCTCCACTTGATGTATTTGCTATAAAGTCTATACATTCATCATCTATTTTAATATCATTTAATTCTGTTTTAATAGCTTTATTAATAGCCATTTTAATATCATCACTAGTTAGTTCTTTAAGTTCAAATATTTGACATCTAGAACGTATTGCCGGATTAATAGAGTGGTACGGATTAGATGTAGTCATACCAATTAAGGTAATTAATCCATTTTCTAGATATGGTAAAAGTAAGTCTTGTTTATCTTTATTTAGCCTATGTATCTCATCCATGATAACTACAAGTCCTTTATACATTTTAGCTTCTTCTACAACTACATCGAAGTCTTTTTTATTATTGATAACTGCATTAAGCATTCTATATTGTAGTCCAAGTTCCTCAACTATTGCAGTTGCTATTGTAGTTTTTCCAATTCCAGGCTTACCGTATAATATCATTGAAAATAATTTCTTATTCTTTACTAAATTAGTAAGTACTTTATTTTTATCGATTAAATGTTTTTGTCCTATAACATCATCTAAACATTTAGGTCTAAGTTTTAATGCCAATGGTTCCATAATCTCACCAATAATATTTTACCATAATATATAAAAAAGTGGTATAATAAGTATGGTGATGATATGAATAATCTAAGTGAATTAGTAGAAGAGTTTTTAAGATATTTACTTATAGATAAAGGCTATAGCAACAATACTATCGCTTCATATAAAATAGATTTAGAAAAATTTTTAGAGTATAATAAAGGAAAAAGTATAGATAATATAACTAATAGTGATTTAAAAGAGTATGTTAAGTGGTTAAATAAAGAAAATTTAAACGAGAAATCTATATCTAGAAATATATCCTGCCTAAAAAGTTTTTATAAGTTTTTAGTAATAGAAAAATATGTAAAAAATAATCCTAGCGATTTAATATCTATACCAAAAGTAAAAAAGAGTCTACCTAAAACACTTACTGAAGATGAAGTAATTAAACTACTTGATATAGATTTAACCGATAACTTCAGTTATAGAAATAAAGCAATGCTTGAAGTGATGTATGCAACTGGACTTCGTGTAAGTGAACTAGTTAATTTGAAACTTCAAGATGTAGATTTATCTCAAGATTTAGTTAGAACATTTGGAAAAGGTAGTAAAGAACGCGTTATTCCAATAGGGGAATATGCTAGAGAGTACTTAGAAAAATATATATATGAATATAGAGGTTCTATGGTAAAAAGGACTAATAATGAATATTTATTTTTAAATAATCATGGAAATAAAATGACTAGACAAGGTTTCTTTAAAATAATAAAGAAAATTGCTAAAGAAAAGGGTATAGATAAAGAGTTATCACCTCATACACTTAGACATTCATTTGCAACTCACTTACTTAAATATGGAGCAGATTTAAGGACTATACAGGAACTTTTAGGACACTCAGATATTTCAACAACTCAGATTTATACATATATCAGTAATGAAGAATTAAAGAAAAATTACGAAAATTTTCATCCACATGGTAATTAAGTGTAGATTTATAACACAAAATTTGATACAATAGTATTAGATAAAAGGAGGGTTGTATGAAATTTAAAAGAATATTTTTAATTGTACTAGATTCACTTGGGGTAGGGGAAGCAATAGACGCTAAAAAGTTTGACGATGTAGGGGCTAATACACTAGGTCATATATTAGAATTTAATCCAATAGACTATCCTAATTTAGAGCAAATGGGATTTTTAAATCTTGTCAATCACAATACTGATAAGAAGATAGATTCCTATTATACAAAAGCACACCCAAAGGCAAACGGTAAAGATACACTAACAGGTCATTTAGAGATGATGGGGATAAGAACACTCATCCCATTTAAAACATTTACCAATACTGGATTCCCTAAAGAATTAATAGATGAACTCGAGAAAAGAACTGGTAGAAAAGTAATTGGAAATTGTAATGCTAGTGGTACTGAAATAATAGAAAGACTTGGACAAGAACAAATCGATACTGGTGCATTAATAGTATATACATCAGCTGATTCAGTACTTCAAATAGCCGCGCATGAAGATGTAATTCCACTTAATGAATTATATAAAGACTGTGAGATTGCACGTGAATTAACTTTAAAAGATGAATGGAAAGTCGGTAGAATTATTGCAAGACCATATGTTGGAACTCCTGGTAATTTTACTCGTACATCAAATAGGCACGATTACGCATTAGACCCGGTTAGTGATACTGTGTTAGATAATTTAAAAAATAGTGGCTTTGATGTAATATCTATAGGTAAAATAAGTGATATATTTAATAACTGTGGTATTACTAAAAGTACTAAAACTAAAGATAATTTAGATGGTATAATTAAAATAATAGAAACTGAAAAAGATGATTTTAGAGGTTTATGCTTTGCTAATCTAAATGATTTTGATTCAAAATATGGACATAGAAGAAATATAAAGGGGTATGCAGAGGCAATAAAAGAGTTTGATACTTATTTGCCTGTCATTAAAGACAATTTAAAGGAGGACGATTTACTTATGATAGTAGCAGATCACGGAAATGATCCATCATATAAAGGAACAGACCATACAAGAGAAAATATCCCTGTACTCATATATTCAAAAATATTTACTGATCCAAAACACTTAAGAGAACTTGATTGCTTTTCAGATATAGGCGCAACAGTTGCAGACAATTTTAATGTTAAATTACCATTGGTTGGAAAGAGTTTTTTAGGTAAATTAAAATGAGATATGAAGAGTTTTTAAAAGAATTAAATAGTCTGCAAGATTTAAAATTTAAAGATTTTCATTCAAACTTAATTCACGATGATAATTTAATAGGTGTTAAGACAGCTGATTTAAAAAATGTTGCTAAAAAAATTGTCAAAGCTGATTATGATGCATTCATAAAAGAAAATAAACATTCATTTTATGAAGAAAATTTAGTACACGGATTATTACTTGGATATATAAAAAAAGATTATATTGAGCTCAAAAAGTATATAGATGATTTTATACCATATATAGATAATTGGGCAGTTTGTGACCTCACTGCTGCAAATTTAAAAATATATAAGAAAAAGGCTATAAGAGAAGAGGCATTTAACGATATAAAAGGATATATCAACGATAAAAATCCTTGGATAAATAGATTTGGATATGTACTTCTTTTATACTATTACATAGATGATGAGCATATAGATGAAATATTTAAATTGTGTGAAAAAGAAACGCAAGAATATTTTGTTAAAATGGCAGTAGCGTGGTTACTTTCTATGTGCTTTGTATCATATAAAAAAGATACTTTAGCGTTCTTTAAAGATAACAAATTAGATAAATGGACATATAATAAAGCACTTCAAAAATTAATCGAATCTAAAATGATTACTGATAAAGAAAAAGATAAATTAAGAAAGATGAAAAAGAAATGAAATACTTAGTTATTTCCGATATACATGGTAATATTTATAATTTAAATAAAGTACTTGATATATATTTGTTAGAACACGCATCAAAACTTATTATACTCGGCGATTTATTTAATTATGGAATAGATTTAAATAGAGCTGATATTATTAATAGATTAAATCTTATGAAAGATAATATTATTGCTGTTAGTGGAAACTGTGATAATAATATAAAAGACATATTATTTGATATGCCATATATAAATAAAACTAATCTAAATAATAAAAATATTATACTTACTCATGGACATTTATATAGTAAAGAATATCTATTAAATACAGATGCTGATATTATATTTACTGGACATTCACATATAGCAGATATTAGTGAAGTAGGGGACAAACTATTTATTAATCCTGGGTCAATTTCTAAATCTAGGAAAGGAGAAAATAGTTTTGTTATCGTAGATGAAACTAAAGTTAGTATAAGAAATTTAGATAATGAGATACTAGAAGAATACAAACTTAAATAGTTTGTGTTTTTTATTGATTGTTGGTGAATATTTCAAAAAATATGTTATAATTAAATTGACTTTTCTTTTTTTCTATATTATAATTAGAAATAGGAGAAGGGATTTTGTCGTACTTCTCTTTTTCTAAATATTGATATTATTTAATAGTATACAATTAAATATACAAAAGGTTATTGAACACATTCAAAGTAAATGAACTAAAGGAAGTTGATAAAATGTTATTGTTTATTATAATTATATTGGCAATATGGTGTGGCTTTTGTGACTTTGCTAACAAAAGAAAATAAATTTAATATTAATTAAATTAAAATGCATACAATTAACTGGTGATACTATGTCAGGTAATATGTATGCTTTTTTACTTTCTACTATTGCTGGAATATCCACATTAATAGGATTTCTATTCATATATATAAAAAAAGACAGAGATAGTATGATTAGTAAAGCACTAGGTTTTGCAAGTGGAGTTATGCTTACAATATCAGTAATTGATTTAATACCTAGTTCGTTTTTATTAATGATTAAAAATAATTCAAATATTTATACATTATTATTCATTTTAATAGGATTTTTAATAGGTGTTATTATATCCAGTGTAATTGATAAAAGAGTAGGGGAGCAATATAAAAAAGGTACTAAATTATATAAACTTGGGCTAATTACAATGTTAGTTATAATGATGCATAATATACCTGAGGGAATTGCAACATTTATAACAACTACAAATAACACCAAATTAGGATTAATATTAACAATCGCAATCGCACTGCACAATATTCCAGAAGGAATATCTATAAGTATACCAATATATTATTCAACTAATAGTAAATTAAAAGCATTTTTATATACATTTATATCAGGTATGTCTGAGCCACTTGGAGCATTAATTTCATATCTCTTTCTTGCTAGATTTGTAAATGATACTATATTAGGTATTATATACTCAATAATTGCTGGAATGATGATTAATATATCTATAAATGAATTATATAAAGAAGCAACAAATTACAATAGAAAAAATACTGTTATCTATTTTATAATTGGTTCATTTATTATGATATTAAACCATATATTATTTGGATAGCAAAAAAGACTAAATAGTCTTTTTTGTGGGTTATTTACAATCTATATCAGAATTTGATTTAGAATTGTTTGATTTAGAACTAGAAGATTGAGCGTTAGTACTTTTATTCATACTATTGCTTTTTTTCATATTAGTTTCTTTATTATTCTTTCTCATTTAAATCACCCAATAATATTATTTACTGATAAATTAAATATATACATAATTTATTATGATAATAGAATAAAAGATAGAGTATAAATATAAATTAATATTTTATAACATAGGATTGATATAGAAGAGAATGCATATTTTAAATTAAATAGATATAAGTTATTATTAGTAGTATTAAATATATATCACTTTTATTCTACTAGGAAGTTAACATAATATATATTGTCGGATATTTTAAATCTTCAAATTATATCATTAACTAATCACCTAAATTTATATATCTGATATTGCTACATCTATTTAGATGTATGTATACAAACGCTAATCAGGTTTCATAAGTTTTTAAAATTTTAAAAATTATTTTAAATTTAATTTATTATATATTATACTATATATATATACTAAATACTACATTCATTTTAAGCAATCGAGAAATAATTTTATGATTAATTATATGTCTAAATACTAAATTTCACATACTCTACTCCCCTATTAGAATATGACAAAGTAGGGGACTTATCCAAAAAAATAGAGACTAGTCTTTGTCATCTATTTTCTTAAATGCAGTTTTTCTTGATTCGATTTCAGCAATCTTTTCAAATATCTCAGTCGCATTGTGCTCATTCATCTCAGAATATCCAAGTTCTTTTAAAGCCTGACTTTTAATATTATTAAGTTCCATAGTACGACTTAGTTTTTCTTCAATTTTTTGTTCGATTTGATTTACAAATCTCCTATGTGATTCAGCAAGTTTGCTTTTTGATGCTTTACCACTTCTATATAATATCATAGCAGAGAACATTACACTTTCAAATATAAATTGTTCGTCTTCTTCAAATGCGAATTCCATAGGTTTTTCAAATCCAGTTTCTTTTGCTACATAAGCAAGAATATATTTGAGTTCTTTTGTATTATTCATAGCTTGTAAATAATGATATAAATAATTAACAATATTTACTCCTTCAGTACCATTATCTTCTAAGTATTCCTTAATTAAGTCAACTACACCTATAAATAATTCTTGATTTTTATCACTTATCCCACTAAGTAATTCATTCCCTACTCCACTATTATCTACTACTTTAGTCTCACATAAACTATTTAGTTTAACTTCAACAGAAGTAATATATTCTGTATTTACTTTTATTTTATCTATGTCTTTAACGTCTTTAACTCCTAAAAGATTTAGTAGTAGTACTTTTTTATCTTTAGGCCATTTATTAATATCATCCATCTCTAAGTAGTTATATATCATTTGTCTAGAAACGCCTAAAAATTTAGCAAGTTTTACTTTTGATATACCTAACTCGTGTAACAAATCAGCTAACTTAGTCTTCATTTACCTACCCTCCTATAAATAATTTTATCACATTATTTACATTTGTCAAGTGTAAAGTAAGGTAAATGTAACTTTTGTCAAGACATCGTGACCCCAAAGTA
>CANRBR010000004.1 GCA_947628915.1 uncultured Bacilli bacterium
AAGAGTAAAACGATAAAAAAACTAGATTTTTCAATGTCTATGTAAGTTTTTTTTATTAAAACTGTCAAACTAGGGTGTATGTAGTGAAGGGAACTTCATATAATAAAAAAGAGATACATTTGATTTTCTTGGTCAGGTGTAATCTCTAATCTAGGTTAGGGAAAACACCAAATCAGTTGATTATGGTGTTTTCGTTTAAGTTAGTCCTTATTTTTAAGGACTATGACTGTATATAATACAATAATTGCAAAAACAGAAAGGTAGTTTTCTACCTTTTTTTGGTATATTTTTACAATTTTCAACCAATTGCACATTTTCGACTACATTTTCATAAAATATGTTGATTTAGTTTTTGATTTGTGCTATACTTTAATTGTATGTATTAGAGATAGTATGAGCACGTTTTTTGGTAGTTTTTGTATATTGTTTTTCCCAAAAGGATTGCTCCAAGTATTTTAAAAAAATATTTGTCAATTTAAATACATATAAATATAAGGAAAGGTGTGAAAAAATGGATGACAAAAAGAAAAAAATAATCATAGGTGTTTTGGTTATTGTGGTCGTAATAGTTCTAGCATGGTTATTATTCTTCAACAAAGGAACAAAATCATATAACGTTACATTTGAAAGCAATGGTGGTACAAATGTAACTGACCAAACAGTTGATAAAGATAAAACTGCTACAGAACCTGAAGACCCAACAAGAGAAGGATACACATTTAAAGGTTGGTTCCTAGACCCAGAAGGTAAAGAGCCATTTGATTTCGATTCTAAAATTACAGGTGATGTTAAACTATACGCTGTATGGGAGAAAAATGGTGATACAACTGATGATGATAACGAATGTAACTTAACTTGTAAAGATGGAGAGGAACTTGATTCTGAAGCGTGTAAGTGTGTTGTAAAAGAAGATAAAGATGATGAGGAAGAGGATAAACCTGTAGATAGTAAACCTAAAGATGTTGCAGTAACAAGTGTAACTCTTGATAAGAAATCAACAACTTTATTAGTTGGAAACACTTTAACAGTTAAAGCAACTGTTAAACCAACAAATGCAACAAACAAAACTGTAACTTGGTCATCAAGTAATTCTAAAGTAGTTACAGTTGATAAAAATGGTAAAATAACTGCCGTTGGAGTAGGTACTGCTACAGTTACTGCTAAAGCAGGAAATAAAACTGCAACAATAACAATAACAGTTACTACACAAGATCAGATTAATATGGATAAAGCAAAATCCGTAATAGTAGGAAAAACAATAGATAAAGCAGGTGTTAAAATTAATTTTGCATCAGCTGGATGTACTATAGCTAATACTGCTAATAGTGCAAGAGATGGTAAAACAACTATTTCAAATGAAACTGCAACAAAAGTATATAGAGGAGTTAGTGCAAGTACTGTAAGTTCTACATATACAATAACTTGTGGTTCACTTAAAGACAGTAAAACAGTAAATCATACTGTACCAGCTTCACCATATACATATACATCTAGTACAGTTATGGGAGTAACAGTTTTAAAAGTTAGTGGAGGAGCTACTAACTACACATTCCAGGAAGCTGGAGGATTAAAATATGTTGCCGATGCTGGTGGTGTACAATATTTAACACACGTAAAAGGAACTACATATACAATGGTATTTGATAGTGATGCAAATACAATTTACGAAGTAAAATCTGCAGAATAGAATAAGAAAGAGAGGATAAAAAATGAAAAAAAAGTTATTAATATCAGCTGCCTGTTTAGGATTAAGTCTTTTTGGACTTTCAAACGTTAGTGCAAAAGAAGTATCTTTAGCAACAGGAGAAACTGCAACTGGTAATAACATATATATCGTTGGTTCATGGGTTTTCCAATTAAATAGTTACGGTATAAATGGAAAAGATATTGCTTATGCTAGTGGACAATATGCTGCACGTACAGGCAAAAAAGATACTCCAGTATATTACATAGTTGGTGGAAGTGTATTAGAGTATGATTCAAAAGGTGCTTCTGCTGTACCTAAACAACTAGGAACAGTAGCAGAGGTTTTCCCAGGTTCTAAAATTAATGCATCAGGTTTAAATGGAGAAGAATATGACGATGAATATTTTAAGAAAGTAGAACCTGAAATAATTAAAGAAGTAGACAAATTGAATGAAAATGCAGATACTGATGGATTTTATTCAGTTACTTATGAAAATGGAACATTAACATTTAATATTAAAGACTCATCAAAGAGTTTAGCTGAGTATGGAAGTAAGAGTAGTATTGTTGAATTTGTTAAAAAGATTGTAAGTGAAGAATATGGTTTTGAACAAATAAAGTATACACTTGATACTGAAATAACAAAGACAAAAGAAAATCTTAAAACTGATACTAGTGATGCTGAAATAAAAAAATTAGCTAAAGAGGTTTTAGAATATTTAGCTAAACAAAACGATTCTGAATATAAAACATTAAATTATGCATCAGTAGCTAATCAAGAGATAAGTGCTACTGTTACATATAAAGATAAAAATCAAGAAGAATATAATGTAACATACACATTAAAATTTGTTTATGATTTTGAAACTGAAAAAGATAAAGCTCTTAATTCAGTTGCAGAGAAATTAAATGAAACAGTACAAGAAGCTCTTAAAGGTACTGAAAAAAATTATGGATTCAAAGGTGTAACATACGAAGATGGAAAAGTAACATTTGATATTCTTGATCCAAGTGCTAGTCTTTCAACATTTGCAGAAAGTGATATAGTTAGTTTATTTAAAACTAATTATTCAGGAGCTACAAAAATTGTTTACTCTATGAATGGAAAAGAAGCAAAGACAATTACAATTAATAAAGAATTAGATGAAACTGAAATAAAGAAATATGCTGGTGAAGTTCTTAAATATATGAGTGAAGATGATGATGCAGAAGCCAAAGATTTATCAGTAGGATCAGTTGCTAATAAGAGTGTAACTGCTATTGTTACTTATGTTGATGGAACTGAAGTTACATATACTTTAAGTTTTACTTTCGATGCAGAAACAGTAAAAGACGATGTATTATCTGAATATGCAACTGAATTATCAAAAAAAATTAGTCAATTAGGTTTTAAATCAGTTAAATACGATCCACAAACAAATGCAGTTTTATTTGAAATTAGCGATCCAAGTAAAAAATTTATAGATAATGTAAGTTTAGTAAAAGAAATTGCAGGAATGTTTGATAAATGGTCAGCTGGAGCAACTGAAGTAATATATTGGGTAAATGAAGACACTACTGGTGATGGTACAAAAGTTGAATTTGGTGGTGAAGAACCAACTAGTACAACTCAATTAGCGTTACAATTATTAACTGCAATGGCAGGTGATGAGGATTTAGATACTAATATGACTATCGGTGCAGTAGCTGGTACAAGTGCAAAAGCTGATTTCTACTTTGTAGGTCAAGATAAACCTAACACATATACTGTAGAATTTAAATATGATGCACAAGAAAGTCTTTATGAAACATTAGAAGGTGATGTAACTGGTCTTAAAGCTTTTGATGCTCAATTAGCTGATAGTGCATATTTTGATAACATTATTTTTGAAAATGGTAAAGCAACATTTACCGTAAAGAAGGATAAAGCAAGTTCTAAATTTTCTGAATACGGAAAAATGACAGAAGTTCTTGGTATGTTTGATGATGCTGTTGAAGGTGCTACTGAAATAAAATGGACAGTTGATGACAGTAGCACTAATACTAACACATATACTTTAGGAACTGAAAATTTAGAAAAATTTAATGGTAAAGTAATTGCTAAAGATTTATTATCTGCTATGGCTGGTGGCGATAAAGCGAAGAATCCAACAGATATTACATTACAAGATGTTGCAGGTAAAAAAGCAACTGCAGAAATTACTTATAAAATTGGAAAAACTACAAAAACAGTTAACTTAGAATTAGAATTCGTAATAGCTGATGGAGAGTAATACAGTTATGATATATAGTTAAAACGCTTTCTAGTGAAAGCGTTTTAATGTATATTTATGAAGGTGGGGGATTATGAAAGAAAAAAATAAGAAAAAAATAACAATAATTGTTGCTTTAGTTATTATAGTATTAGTTATAGTGATATTCACTTTATTATTAAATAAACCTAAAGGATATACTGTTAAACTAATGGTTGATGATGAAACTTATTTAGAACTTGATAATGTAAGTAATGGTAAAAAAATCGGATCTTCTAAAGAGCCTAAAAAAGAAGGATATACATTTTTAGGATGGTATCTAAATGACAAAAAAGTTGATTCTGATACTAAAATAAGTGAAGATTTAACACTAGAAGCTAGATTTGAAATAAATACATATACTGTTACTTTTAAATCAGATGAAATAAAAGATGAAGTAGATGTAGTATATAGTGAAAAAGTAGAGAAACCTAAAGAACCTGCTAAGAAAGGTTATATATTTTTGGGGTGGTATTTAGGTGATGAAAAGTTTGATTTTGATACTAAAATTACTAAAGATATAACATTAGAAGCTAAATGGACAAAGAATACTATCTCTAATTACACAGTAGAACACTATCTGATGGATTTAAATGGTAATTATAGTAAAACACCAACATATAAAGAGAAATTTAGTGGTAAAATAAATAGTACAGTAACTCCTAATACTAAAACTTATAAGGGATTTACTTCTCCAGATGTTGAAACAGTAGAAATAGAGGATGGAGATAAAACTGTAGTTAAATATTATTACTCTAGAAATAAATATACATTAACTTTAAAAGGTGATGAAAACATTATATCTTTATCTGGAAACGGAACCTATTATTATGGTACTAAAGTAAATATAAAGGCTAATTTAAAGAATGGATATACTATAAATAGTTGGAGTAATAAAGAAACTAAAGAATCATTTGAATATTTAGTTGGTGATAATGAAACTTTAAGTGTTACTACAAAATTAATAAACTATAATATATCTTATGTAGCAAAATATAATGATAAAATTTTAAATAATAATAACAATAAGAATCCAATAACATATACAATTAAAGATTCAATAGAACTTATTTCACCTGAAATTGAAGGATATACTTTTGAATATTGGAAAGTTAATGGTAAAAAGATAGATGGTAATGTTATTGAGATAGGTACTTACGGTAATTTAAATATAGAAGCTATATATTCAGTTAACACTTACACCGTTACATTTGATATGGAAGATGGAACAAATAAAACTTTAAGTGTTAATTATGGTGAATTAGTTAATGATGTAACTTTAGATGAAGAATATATACCTATAAAAAAAGGTTATAGATTTATAGGTTGGAGTCTAGATAAAGAAACTTTGTATAATTTTGATATTCCAATGGGAGCTTCTGATATAACACTTTATCCTTTATGGGAAACTATAAACTATAAAATAAGTTATAATTTAAAAGATGATGAGACTTGCAGTAAGTGTAAAGAATCTTATTATACAACTGAAAAATTTGTATCTTTACCAATACCAAGAAAAAAAGGATATGTATTTGGTGGTTGGAAGATTAATGATTCATCTGAAATTATAAATAATATTAAAAAAGGTACTTATGGAGATTTAACATTAGAAGCTGTTTGGTATAAAGAAGTTACTTTGGAATATATTGACAGTGTACTATTAACTGATATAGTGGGTATACAATCTTATGTTAAGGATAATGCTGTATCTGTTGGAATAATAGATTATGACAAATATTTTAATGGAAATAATACTTTAATTGATTTATCTAATAATATTAAAACTTTATTGGATTTAGAGGAAATAGATAAGCTAGAAGTAGTATATAATAATAAACCTTATATATTAAATAGTAATGTTGAATCATTAAAGACAGTTGTTTCTGCAATTTTAGGAAAAGAAACAATTGATGACACTGATAAATATTCAGATTTATTTAATAAAAAATTGAACGTTAAAATTTATCTAAAGGAAGATATAGCTAGAACAACTGATAATAAACCAATTTTAAGTTATAGTTTAAGTCTTGAACAGTGGTCTGAAATTTCTAAAGAAACTTTTAAAAATTTAGGTACTACCACAACTAATTATATAAATTCTCATAAGAAGGAAAAATATGAGGTTGTTGATGATGGAAATGGTAATTTAATATTTAAATATTCTGATCCAAATAATGATGTTTTTTCTACTATGATGGGTGCTGGTCTTAAAACTGCAATGCAGACATTCTTAGGAAATGAAAATATTGGTTATGTAATAGTTACTTTTAGAAATATGGATCCTGTAAAAGTAACTTATGATGATATAAAAGAAAATAAATTCTGGGATTTTGGGTTTCAATTACTTGATACTTTTGAAGCAGCAGTTGGAAAAGATGCCTTTGATTTAATAAATAGTGACTTAGATGATTTAAAAGCAACAATAAAAGTATATGCTCATGACGGTAGATATTTTGGAAATGAAATAGTAGACGAATACACTATTAGTTTCAAATCTCAAAAATAATTTTTAATAAATTTTCATGTAATTTTTAACAAATTGTTTAAAAATATAGACAATTTGTTAATTTTATATTATAATAGATAATGATTTTGAATGGGGTAGGAGGTATTTCTTATGAAGAAAAGTAGTAATTCTAATAAGAAAAAATATATTGTAGGCATTGTTATTGTCTTTGTAATTGTTTTAATTATTTTATTACTTTTATTACGTCACGAGAAACTTGAAATAGAGTTTGAAGTTGACGGTGAACTTTATCAAACTCAAAAACTAAATAAAGGGGATAAATTAGTTGATATAAAAGAACCAAAAAAGGAAGGTTATACTTTTGATGGTTGGTATTTAAATGGTAAAGAGTTTGACTTTAATACTAAGATTTCTGAGGGTATGGTTTTAGAAGCTAGGTTTACTAAAAATAAATACAAAGTAAATATTGTTTATGGTAATGTTAAAGATGATACTATACTTGATATAGAACATGATAGTAAAGTAGAAGAACCCAAAAATCCAATTAAAGAAGATTATACTTTTTTAGGATGGTATGTCGGTGATGAAAAATATGATTTTAATACTAAGGTTACTAGTGATTTAACTATTACTGCTAAGTGGAAAAAAACTAAAACTACATATACTGTTGAACACTTCCTAATGGACTTAGATGGTAAATATAGTAAAAAAGCAAATGAAACTGAAGTTTTAAAAGGTACTATTGGTGAAACGGTAAAACCTAGTGTTAAAAGCATTAAAGGTTTCACTAGTCCTAGTGTTAAAGTAGTTAATAAACTAGAAGATGGATTAGTAATTAAATATTATTATGAGAGAAACAAATATAGTTTAAAAATAAACGGAGATAAAGGTATTTTAAATACCGTTGGTAGTGGAACATATTATTATGGAGATACTGTCGATATTAGAGCTGTTGTTAAAAATGGATACGTTATAGACAGTTGGTCAAATGGATTGAAGGATACACATTTTACTTACAAAATAAGTGATAAATCTGAAACTATTAATGTAAGTACAGCAGTAAAAACATATAAGTTAAAATATAACTTAAATGGTGGGGTTTTAGATAATAAGATAACTACTTATACAGTTGAAGATGATGATTTTGAGTTAGGTATTCCAACTAAAGTTGGATACACATTTAAGTGTTGGAAAGTTAATGGTAAGGTATCTAATGGTATTATATCTAAAGGTACATATGGAGATTTAGAAGTAGAAGCTGTTTTTGAGGCTAATACTGATACTATATATACTGTTGAGTATTATTTAATGGATTTAGATGGTGAGAATTATACATTAGATGATACTATTAAATTAAAAGGTACAACAGATACTTTAGTAACTCCAAAGGTTAAAGAATACACTGGATTTACTAGTCCTAGTGGTATCGAAGCTAATATTGATGGTGATGGTACTACAATAGTTAAATATTATTATAAAAGAAATAAATATAATTTAAATATTTCATTTATTAATGAATTAGATGGAAATGATAAAGAAGGTATTAAAACTTTATCAAAAAGTGGTTCCTATTATTATGGAAAAAGTGTAGATATAAATATTGAACTATTAGATGGATTTGATTTTATTAAGTGGTCAAATGGTGACGAGAGTAAGAATATAACATATATCGTTACAGCAGATGAAAATCAAACATTGACTGCTACTATTAAAAGACACAGTTATACTGTTACATTTGATAGTGATAATGGCAGTGAGGTTCCTAACAGCGAAGTGCTTTTCGGTAAAAATATAATAAAACCTTCAAATCCTACTAGAGATGGTTATGATTTTGATGGTTGGTATAAAGATGAAACATTTACTGATGAATGGAAATTTGATGAATATGTAATGCCAAATAGTGATATTACTTTATATGCTAAATGGATAATTCATAAAGATACAGTATCATTTAATGCAAATGGTGGAAGATTTAGTGATGGTAAAAATGAGCATTCTGTTACAAATCAAAACCAAGGATCTAAAATAGATAAACCTGCTGAGCCTAAAAAAGAAGGATATACTTTTAATGGTTGGTATAAAGATAAAACATTTACTGACGAATGGGATTTTGATAGTGATGTTATGCCAAGTGCAGCTTTAACACTCTATGCTAAGTGGACACCAATTACTTATAAAGTTCATTTTGATGGAAATAATAATACATCTGGCAATATGGATGATATTACTTGTACTTATGATAAAGATTGTACTTTAACTAATAATAAATTCGTTAAAGAGTACACTGTTACTTACGATGAAAATATTAGTACTGTTTCATCTATATCTCTTGATGATCAAACAGTTAAATATAAATTTGCAGGATGGAAAAATGGTAATGAAACTTATATAGATGGTTATACTGTTAAAAATTTAACTAATGTTGATAATGAAGTTGTTAATTTAACTGCAAATTGGGAAGTTGATGCAACTACTACGAAACTAAAAGAAACAACAAGAACTGGCTATGATTTTAGTGGTTGGTATGATGATAAATTAAAAATAAGTGATTTAAGTAATATATCAAAGGATTTAAATTTAAAAGCTGAATGGACACCAATTACTTATACAATTATCTTTGATGGTAATGGTGGTAAAGATTCAAAAGGTATAGAAGTTTTTAGAATAGAGGCAACATATGATCAAACAGTTAAAGCTTTAGATAGTTTTACCAATACTTTAATTTTAACATATGATTTTGATAATGATGAAGAAAATAAGATAGAAAGTGTAACTGCTACATTTAATGGTTGGAAGTTAGATGATAAAACATTTAAAAAAGGCGATGATTTATTAAATTTAACTTCAACTAAAAATGATGAAATTACTTTAATAGCTGAGTGGACATATCCAGAGATTAAAATTAGTGAAGAAGTACCAACAAAAGAAAGTAAAGAAAAATACTATACTTATGAATTTAAGAATTTTACTGATGGTAATAAAACTTATAAAGTAAATGATAATATAACTTTAAATAAAAATATTACTTTAACTGCTCAATATATAAAAGTAATTGATACTGATAAGTATATTAATGAAAAAATGAAAACAGAAGGAAGATCGGATTTTACAGTTTCTGGTAGTGATAAAAATTATACAATTAATATAAATGAAGTTAATAGTCCTATTATAATTAACAGTGATATTGAAAAAATCAGTAAAATTTTAAAAAGTGAAGATGTTATTAGTATTGAGCTTGAATCAGAATCTGAAAACTTAGTAACTATTAATGATTCAAGTGAATTAGAAACTAAAATAGATGAATTTTTAAAACAAATAACTTCAGAAAAAACTGTTTCAAACAAATACCTAGGATCTTTATATAAGAAAAAGATATCTATTACTGTTAACTTTAATCCGGATTTAGTTAAAACAAGTGATTCAAAAATTTCTGCAACATATACAATAAATTATGCTTATAGTGGTGATAAAATAATTACACAAAATAAGTTGTATGATATTGCGGATTCTGGAATTAAACAGGTAAATGAAAGTGTCAATAAACCATATAGAATAAAAAGATTTGGTAATAAGGTATATGTTACATATAAAGAAGGCACAGAATCTAAAGCTATTATAGATGTTATTTTAGATGGTGGGACAGGACTTAACAACTGTATGAATGCTTACTTTAATAATATAGAAGCTAGCACAGCAAAAATTTCTGTTTACTCCGATGAAAATAGTGCTAAAGACATAAATATTGAACCAATAGGAAGCGTAGACAAAACCAAGATGACTAATTTATCTGACTTAATATATTTCGCTAAGGATGCTTTAAAAGCACTAGGTTTAGAAGAATTAGGATTAGGTGGTGTTACAAACGCCACAACTATTGGAAGACCTATGTATATGAGAATAGATTTAGACGATAATCCTGAATATATATTTGAAGATGGGGTTGATAATATCTTCTATGTAGAAGTAATTAAACCTGATGAATTTAAAAACTTGAAATGATAGGGGAAATATAGATTATGAAAAATAATAAAACAAATAAGAAAAAAATAATAATTGGGATAATTATTTTCGCAGTATTAGTTGCTGTTATATTATTGTCAATGTTATCTTGCGAGAAGGAATATAAAGTTCAACTTAAAGTTGATGGTAATATTTACCTAACACAAAAACTTCATAAAGGTGATACTTTAAAAAATATTGATATTCCAACTAAAGAAGGTTATACATTTATAGGTTGGTATGTAGATGGAAAAGAATTTAAAATAGATGAACCTATAGATGAAAACATTACTTTAGAAGCTAAATTTACTAAAAATAGATATACTATAGTAATTGATGCAGGTAATGGGAGTAGTGTTTTAACTGAAGAAATAGAATATAAAGGTAAAATTGAAAAACCTAAAACACCTAAAAGAACAGGCTATAAATTCATAGGTTGGTATAACGGTGATGAAGAGTTTGACTTTGATACTGAAGTAACTGGAAATATTAATATTACAGCAAAATGGGAAAAGATTAAAAAGACTAATGAAAGTTCAAAAACTGATGATAATTCTGTAATTAGTCAAAAATATGTTGTACAACACTTCCTAATGGATACAAATGGTAAATATCCAGAAGTTCCAAATATTGAAGAAGTTAAAGAAGCTAAGATGGATACTAAGGTTACCCCTAGCGTAAAAAACATTATAGGATTTATAAGTCCAACTGAAGAAGAAATAACTATTTCTAAGGATGAAGTTGTTGTTAAATATTATTATGAAAGAAAACAATATGAATTAAAATTAGTTGGAGACGAAGGAATAAATGAAACTAATGGTAGTGGTACTTACTATTATCAAGCGCTAGTTGATGTAAGTGTTACTTTAAATAATGGCTATGAATTTGTAAAATGGTCTAATGGTGAGAAAAAATCAACATTTACATATGAGATTGGCTTAGATAATCAAGAACTTAGTGCAACAACAAAGTTAATCAATTATTCAATTGCTTATGAATTAAACGGAGGAAAATCAGAAAAAGATTTAAAAGAGTCTTATGATATTAAAACTAAAATTGACTTAGGGACTCCTAGTAAAGTTGGTTATGATTTTAAGAGTTGGAAAGTAAATGGTGAAGAAATCGAAGGTACTGTAATAGAACCAAATAATTATTATGAAGATTTGAAAATAGAAGCTATTTTTGAAGCGAGAACTGATACTCCATATAAAGTAGAACTTTATTTTATGAATACAAAAGGTGAATATTCATCAGCAACAGAAATTATGCTTAAGGAAGGAACCACTGATGAAATTCCTAAATATGCTCCAGAAAATAAAATAGGTTTCTTAGAACCAAAATTAAAAGAAAATGGTGAAGAAATACCTGTACCTACTATTAATGGTGATGGTACTACAGTTTTAAAATATTACTATGAAAGAAAACAATATACACTAGAAATTAATAAATCTATAGGTGTTGATACACTTACTTATGAAACAAAAGACAAATATTACTTTGAAGAGGAAATAAGTATAAATGTAACTGCTAAAGATGGATACCATTTATTAAGTAATGAAGATAATTCTAAAGTAGAAGAAGATAACTTTACATATAAAATAATAGATGGAGATAATGTTATAAATGTCGAAAGTGAAGGACATACTTTTAAAGTAAATTATCATAATGAAGATGGAACTCTTTCTAGCATGGAATCAAGTACATTTACTTATGGTGATTCTTATAGTTTAAGTAATAATACAATTACTAAAGATGACTATACTTTAACTATTAAAGATTATGATGGTAAAGGTAAAGACAAGACTGTAACTATAAAAAATACATTTAAAGGTTGGGCAACTGATACAAATAGTAAAAAGGTTGTATATAATGAAAATGATACATTAAATAATTTCATACCTGAAAAATGTAATGAAGAACTTAATCTATATCCAGTATTTGAATCTGATTCTTATGAATTAACAGTTCCTAGTCAAAATGGATATACTTTTAAAGGATTTAAGGTAAACGGAAAAGACATTCCAAAAGAAGATTATAATAATTATTTAATTAGTGAAGATAATGAAGAAATTACTACTGAATGGGAAATAATTAATTATAATATTTCATTTGATTTATCTGGCGTAGAAGGTGTTGAATGCACTGATTGCAATGAAACTACATACACAATAGAAGAAGAAAAAGAATTACCTGTTCCAACAAAAGATGGATATACATTTAATGGTTGGGTTGATTCAAAAGGTGAATTGATTAAAAAAGTACCTGAAGGAACATTTGGAGATTTAAATTTATCACTTGATGAATCTAGCTTTACTGCAAACACTAATACTCCATATAAAGTAGAACTTTATTATATGGATACAAAAGGTAATTATCCAGATAAAGCTGACACTACTATTGATGAATATGGAACAACTGATTCTCAAATAGATTATGTCCCTGTTGAAAAGGACAAAGGATTTAAAAAATCAGTTATTAAAGAAAGCGCTGATGGTGAGGAAATAAAAGAAGTTCCAATTATAAAAGGTGACGGATCTACTGTTGTAAAATATTACTATGAAAGAAAGCAATTTACTTTAAAAGTAACTACTACTGTAGGTATTAAAGATTTTACTGTTAATGATGAATCTTATGATAAGGATGAAACATATTATTATGAAGAAAAATTAAATATTAAAGTGAATGCTAAAGACGGATATCATATAATAAGTGATGAATTATTAGAATCAGAACTTACTAATAATGATAAAACTGAAACGTTTATTTATACTATAGATGATGATACAAACGAGATTACTTTAAATAGTGCAGGAAATACATTTACAGTTAAATATCATGATGACAAAGGTGAAAATGAAAAAGTAGAAGAAAAAACTTATAAAGAGGGAATTACTTTAGATGAAATTATTTATGAGAAAGAACCTTATACTTTAACTATTAAACACGTAGTTCCAACAGATGAAGAAAGTAAAAAAGAAATTGAATTCAACAACGAATTTGTTGGTTGGTCAACTAACAAAGGTTCAAGTGATATTACATATAATGAAAAGGATTCTATTATCCCATCAAAAGATGGAGAAGAAATTAATTTATATGCTGTATTTAAAACAGAAAAGAAAACTCTAGAAAAATTAATTGATACAGAAGATTATTATTTTAAAGATTTTGAAGATTCTGGCATTGATATAGAAGAAAGAAAACTTACTAATTTTACTATTTCTTCAGATAAAGAAATTACTGCTCATTGGTTAGAAGTTATTTCATTAGAAGAATGGGATAGCATGGTCATGGAAGCAGCTGATACAAGTATGTTTAATTCTAATGTTTTAAACGAAAGCAATATCACTGGATATATTAAAGGATTTACTACAGGATATGCTTTTTCAGCAAAGTTATTATGGCTTACAAATCAGTTGTTAGCTTTGCAAACAAATAGTGATTATATTGAAAAAATTGGATTACAATTTGGTGTAAATGGCACTTTAATTGAAACATCAGTAGACTCAAAAGGTAGAGTTAGTTGGGATTCCCGATTAATTACTCAGACTGGAAATTTTGTAAGAAATGAGATTGACGGCGATGAAATTAAAATTGTTGTTTACTTGGATAATGAAAAAGTTATTGCTAAGGATAGAGATGAAAACTTAGATTATACGATTCATATTAAAACAAAAACAAAAAAGGCAAATATTGATAGTAGCGGTACAGAGGCTTTGGGTGTGTTTAATAAAACAAAACCTGATCTAGATATTGAATCAAGAGATAAAGGTACAATTACATTTAGATATAGCGATCCAAATATGACTACTTATGATGCAATTTTCCAAATGGGTGTAAATACCGCAATTCATAAATTCTTTGAAAACGAATTTGTTAAAAATGTTGAAGTAACATTTGATAATGGTAAACAAGAGACATATGATAGATCAAATTTAAGCGCTTTAACACTTGATTTTAACTCTGATATTTCTTCATTTGATGGTGGAAATTACAGTTATCCAGTATATAAGTTATATGCTGATGGTAATGATGTACAAAGATATAAACTAAAAGTAAAAGTTAATTTATATGTGGACACAGATAAAACTATGCCAACAGAATATGAGATTTTATTTGCTCCTGTTGAAAAAATTACATATACAGTAAATTACCAAAAAAACGGAACAGGAGATAGCAAGGAAGTCACTTGTACAGTCGGTGAAGAATGTGAATTAACAGATATCGTAAACGTTGTAACATATTATAATAATTTAAATGACGATGATAATGGACCTAAATATTTAATACCAGATTTAAAAACTTGTACAATAGATGGTCAAGATTGTATGGATAAGATACAATTAAAAGATAACAAATATGTAATTGTGAAAGATTTAACTACTGAAAAAAATAAGGCAATTACTTTAAAACTTACATTTGATGAAGAAAAATTACCATATATTTCAAAAACAGTTCGCGGAGATAATTACATCTTCGGTGGTTGGAGTACTAAAAATAGTACTGATGAATTAGATAGTATTATTGGATATCAATTAAAACCTAATGGATTTGTTGATGAATATACTTATGCAGAACCTGGCACTGCTCATAATTATGATGGTAATACTACTTTATATGCTGTATGGTGGAAAAAACCTTATATTGATTCTATTTCTTTTGGATTATATTCAAATTTAGCCGCAACTCAAAATGGTGCTCCTTCAAAATTATCTGAATTTAAAGTGAATGAAAAAAGTAAAAAGGCATTTTACATAACAATTCCAGAAAATGAAGATATGTTAGTATATGTTCCAAGTTTAATTGTTAAAACTACTTCAAAAATAAAATTAAATCCATATGCAAAAGAAAATGTTCCTTCAAGTGACTATGCTGATTTATGGATAAATAGTTTAGATGGTAATATTCATATTGGTGACTTTGCAGTGTTTAATCATGAAGTTGGTTTACCATTTAGTAGTGAAGACAATATTACATGGAAAGCGCAAAGTGATACACTATTTAGTGCTGCATATGGATTGGTAGAGGAAACTAAAGCATTTTATGGAAAAAATTTCTATAGTACATTAAAGAATGGTATTATAGTTGATTTATTTGGAGAAGAACCTATTCCTATTACAAATGGAAAAGAATTAGGCATTGTCGATAAGTTCGGATGTAATGGACTTGCTTGTACTCCACATTATAGTTCTATGGCAAGTGAACATATTAATGGAAAAACATATATATTCTTTGCAACTGATGAAAATATGAATAATATGCATACCATTACATATAAAATTGGTGAAGAAACAGTTTGCACATTAAAAGTTCCAAATGACTCACCAATTCCAAATATTGCACCAATAGAAAGTGGTTATGCTGAACTTGATTGTAATGGTACGAAATATACTGTTACAAATTGGGGAGGTTACAATTTTGATAATGCATATGCAACTAGTGATATAACAATTACTGGTCAAGGTCAGAAAATTAATTAATAAAAATTAGACATTGTTTTAAATGTCTTTTTTTATTAGAAATGTGAAGATTATGTGAAATTTTCACATTTTTTAAATTTTTTTCGAAAATAAAAAGGAAATCGGAAAGTTTTGTAGAATGATATATATAGGAGGTGATATATATCATTTTTAGTTTAGGCTGAGTAGTTTCTATAATAAAAGAATAAAAAGGGATAATAAAAGGAGGAATTTATATGATAAAAGAAAAAGAACAATTTATCTCACTAAAATTCGATTTACTTTTTAAAAAAGTATTTGGAAGTGAAGAAGACTTAATTCCAATAAAGAAGTTACTTAAAGAAGTACTAGGAATAGTACCAAAGGATGTAAAGATATTAAATAGTGAACTTGTAGGTAGACCATATAAAGATAGAGATGTAAGAGTAGATTTAGTAGTAGAGTTAGAAGACTTAACAAAAATAAATGTAGAAGTAAATACCGATGTAACGCAAACTCTAATAGAAAGAAATGTATATTATATGTGTAGGAATATGAGTATGGACTTAGCTCCAAAAAGTATATTAGGAAAAATAAATAGACACATACAGATAAACTTAGATTATAGTGGTAAACATGAAAAGTCAATAGAAAGATATGCATTATATGAAGAAGAGACACATAAAAAACTAACAGATATGATAGAAATAATAAGAATAGATATTCCATATTTCAAGAAAGAATGTTATAATAAAGACATAAAGAAGTTGGATAGTAAGACCAAATTCTTAGGGCTCTTTGGAGCAGAGAGTATAGAAGAAGTAAGAAAGTTATGTAATGGTGATAAAATAATGGAAGATATAGGAAAGAGAATAGATAAATATAATGATGATGAAGATGTAATAGGTTTATACCACTATAAATATGTAGAAGAGGAAGTAAAGCAAGAACAGTTAGAAGAGGCAACACAAAAAGGTATTGAACAAGAAAAAAAATCTACAGCAAGAAATCTACTAAAAGAAAATATGGATGTAAACTTTATATCAAAAGTAACGGGATTAAGTCTAAAAGAAATTGAAAAGTTAAAGGGAGATTAATATTTTCCTTTTTTTGTTATCTCACTAAATATATTTAATTTACTAATTTTATAATAAATGTTATAATATTTTTGGTGAGGTTTATGGATAAAAACAAACTAAAGGATAAATTATTACTACTCCCTCAAAAACCTGGATGTTATCTTATGAAAAACAAAGATGGAGTAATAATATATGTAGGTAAGGCTAAAAAGTTAAAGAATAGAGTTAATTCTTACTTTAGAGGTACGCACTATGGTAAGACTGCTAAATTAGTTAGTGAAATAGATGACTTTGAATATATAGTAGTTAATAGTGAAATAGAATCTTTAATATTAGAAATCAATTTAATTAAAAAGTATGACCCTAAGTATAATATATTACTTAGAGATGATAAAAGTTATCCATATATAGAACTCACTGATGAGAAAGTTCCAACGCTAAAAGTAATAAGAAATATTAATAGAAAAAGAAAAGCAAAATACTTATATGGACCATATCCTAATGTAACCGCTGCAAGAAGTACAGTAAATCTATTAAATAGAATATATCCATTAAGAAAGTGTAACACATATGGTAAAAGGCCTTGTTTGTACTATCATATTGGTGAGTGTTTAGGATATTGTTCTAATAAAGTAGAGACAAGTAAAATAAATGAAATGAAAAACGAAATAATAAAGTTTTTAAAGGGAGACCACTCAATAGTTACAAATAAACTAAAAGAAAAGATGGAATATGAAAGTAGTTTAATGCACTTTGAAAAAGCAAAAGAGTATAAAGAATTACTCGATTACATAACTATAACACTCACTAATCAAGAAGTAGAACTTAAAGACAATGTAGATAGAGATATATTTGGATACTACTTTGATAAAGGATATTTAAGTATACAAGTATTCTTCATAAGAGGCTCTAAAATAGTTGAAAGAAAGTCTAAAATATTTGATGTAGTAGATAGTATAGAAGAAGAATTAACTAGATTTATTGCTAGATTTTATACTAATTTAAATAAACCAAAAGAAGTATTAGTGCCAAATATAGTAGATGATAAACTGCTTAGTGAATACTTAGAGATGAATGTTAAAAAGCCTGTAAAGGGTGAAAAGTTAAAGTTAGTAAATATGGCATGTGATAATGCTAAAATATCACTAAATGAAAAGTTTGAACTAATTAAGAAAGATGAAGAGAAAACTGTAATTGCTAATGAAGAGTTAAGAGATTTACTTAAACTTGATAAATTATCTAGAATAGAGATATTTGATAATGCTCATCTTTTTGGAACTTATAATGTATCTGGTATGGTCGTATTTATAGATGGTAGACCTAGTAAGAATAATTATCGTAAATTTAAAATAAGTATAGATACTAACGATGATTATGGAACTATGAGAGAAGTTATTTATAGAAGATATTTTAGAGTTTTAAAAGATAATTTAGAAAAGCCTGATTTAATTATAGTAGATGGTGGGATAGGCCAGATTAATGTCGCTCGTGATGTAATTAATAGCCTATGCCTTGATATACCAGTTGTAGGCTTAAAAAAAGATGATAAGCATACAACAAGCGCACTTCTTGCATTTGACCCAATTGAAGAGGTTATAATAGATAAAAAAAGCAATCTATTTTATATGCTTGAAAGAATGCAGGATGAAGTACACGAATTTACAATTAATTACCACAAGCAAATAAGAAGTAAGGGAAGTTTATCTAGCGTTTTAGATAATGTAGAAGGTATTGGAGACAAAAGAAAAAAAGAATTACTTAAGAAATTTAAAACAATAAATAAAATGAAAGATGCAAGTCTTGAAGAGTTAGAAGAGATATTACCAGAGAGTGTTGCAGTTAACCTCAAAGAATTTTTAAAAAATTATGATAAATAGAAAATCTAAAATATAGAAATCAAAATAAAAAGATTTCTTTTTCTTTATTTTTATAGTATAATGAATAAAGGAGTTGATTGTATGAAGTTAAGTAATTCTTTCTTCTACACATTAAGAGAAAATGTAAAAGACGAAGAATCTGTTAGTGGTAATTTACTAGTTAAATCTGGAATGATAAAAAAAAGTAGCAACGGTATATATATGTATATGCCTCTAGGATTAAAGGTACTACAAAATATAGAAAATATTGTTAGAGAAGAAATGAACAATTCTGGCGCGCAGGAGCTTACTATGCCACAACTTCTTCCTCAAGATGTATACGAAGAAAGTGGTAGACTTAAAAATTTTGGACCTAGTATGTTTAAATTAAATGATAGATATAATAGACCATACGCACTAGGTCCTACACACGAAGAATTATTTGTTCATGCAGCTAGTATGAAAATTAAAAGTTATAAAGATATGCCATTTAATTTATATCAGATAGGAAATAAATATAGAGATGAAGTAAGACCAAGACTCGGATTAATTAGAGTAAGAGAGTTTATCATGAAAGATGCGTACAGTTTTGATGCAGATTTAGATGGATTAGATAAATCATACCAAAAAATGTATGTTGCATACAAAAATATATTCGATAGAATTGGACTAAACTATAAGATTGTAAAGGCTGATACCGGAGTTATGGGTGGCTTCTTATCTGAAGAATTTCAGGCTATAACAGATACTGGTGAAGATATCTTAGTTTTATGTGATACTTGTGAATATGCAGCTAATCAAGAAATTAGTGAATGTGTTTTAAACGATTATAACGATGAAAGCGATTTATTACCAAAAGAATTGGTATACACACCATCTCATGGAACTATAAAAGAAATATGTGATTTTCTAAATGTGCCTATGTCTAAAGTAGTAAAAACACTAATATACAAAGTAGATGATGAATTTTGTGCTTGTATGGTTGCTGGAGATAAAGATGTAAACGAAGTTAAACTTCAAAAATTATTGAAGGCTGTTAATGTTGAACTTGCAAGTATGGAGGATGTCGAAAAAATTACGAGTGCTAAAGTAGGTTTTGCAGGACCAATTGGACTTAAGTGTAAAATAGTTGTTGACCAAGATATATTAAAGATGAAAAATTTTGTCGTAGGAGCAAACAAGACTGATTATCACTACAAAAATACTAATATAAGTGATTTTACATATGATATTGTAGGTGATATAAAATTTGTCTGTGAAGGTGATACTTGCCCTAAATGTGGTGGACATCTTTATTTTAAAAAAGGTATTGAAGTAGGAAATATATTTAAATTAGGAACTAAATATTCAGAATCACTAAATTTACAATACTCAGATTCTAATAATAAATTAAATTATGTATATATGGGCTGTTATGGTTTAGGTATTCCAAGAACTATGGCAAGTGTAGTTGAACAAAATAACGATGAAAATGGTATAATATGGCCTATTAGTATTGCTCCATACAAGGTTGCTATAGTAATAGTTTCAAATAAAGATGATAAACAACTTATGGTAGCTAACGATTTATACGATAAACTTAATAGTATTGGAATAGAAACTATTTTAGATGATAGAGATGAAAGAGTAGGTGTTAAATTTAACGACATGGATTTAATTGGAATACCAATTAGATTGACTGTTGGAAAAAAGGTTAATGAGGATATGGTAGAACTTAAACTTAGAACTGAAAAAGAAAGCAAAGATGTTAGTTTAGATTTAATAGTTGATGAAATAAAAAAAATTATAAATAATTAAAGGAGAATAATATGGATGAAATTTTAATGAATGCTGAACTTGAAATGACAACAGCTATAGAAAATATGGAAAAGAGATTTTTAAATATACGCGCAGGGCGTGCTAATCCTGCTATGCTGGATGGAGTTATGGTTAATTATTATGGAGTTGATACTCCAATAAAACAACTTGCAACAATTAGTATACCTGAGGCAAGACAACTATGTATTAAGCCTTATGATAAAGGTAGCCTAGGTGCTTGTGAGAAGGCAATATATGAATCTAATATAGGACTTACACCTAATAATAACGGAGAGATGATTATACTTAATATTCCTGCACTTACAGAAGATTCGAGAAGAGGATATGTTAAACAAGCAAAAGAATATGCAGAAGACTGTAAGATAGTTCTAAGAAATATTAGACAGGATGCTAATAACGATATTAAAAAATCAGAAGCAACTGAAGATCAAAAAAGAAATGGTGAAGAAGATGTTCAAAAACTTATAAATAAATATAACAAAATAGTTGATGAAAAGTTTAAAGAAAAAGAAACAGAGCTCATGTCAGTATAAAGTTCAATGAACTTTTTTCTTTTATTTTAACATATAATATGGTATAATTAATTAGGTGATGATATGAATAAAAATATAGATAAAGATTCTTTAAATGAAGTAATAGGTACATCTAAAAAAATACTTAAAATATTTTATTTGATATTAATAGTAATAGGTGCTTATATACTTTTAAAAATTATAAAAGAACTTCACATACTACATATCATTTTAACTATATTAAAAATATTAACTCCATTATTTATTGGAATAATAGTCGCATGGCTTTTAAATCCTTTTGTTAAATGGCTTGAAACTAAAAAAGTTAGAAGAGGACTTGGATGCTTACTATCCTATGTAATACTAATAGGTTGTATAATTTTATTAATACAAGCAATAATACCTCTTTTATATAATCAGGCACTAGACTTAGTATCTAATGTACCTAATATATTTTCGAATTTAAAGAATTGGGCAGAAAACTTATTTAGAAATATAGATTCAACTACCATAAATATAGAATCTATAGAGAGTAATCTATTTTCTAAATTAGATGAATTTTCAAATGGTTTACAAACTTCACTTCCATCAATGATAATAAATGGAGCAACCACATTAATATCATCTATTGGTACATTTATAGTTGGACTTGTAATTGGATTTTTCTTACTACTTAGTTGTAATAATATAGGTTCAACACTTTTAGATTTAATACCTAAAAAATTTAGAAAAGGAACTAGTGAACTATCACAAAAGATAAACCAATCTTTAAGAAGTTATGTAAACGGTGCTTTAATAGATGCATTTATAGTATTTGTAGTATCTACTATCGCATTTGCTTTAATAGGTTTAAAGGCTCCGGTACTCTTTGGACTTTTCTGTGGTCTTACTAATGTAATTCCATATGCAGGACCATATATAGGTGGTATACCAGCAGTAATAGTAGGTTTTTCACAGAGTACTGGTATTGGTATTGCAATACTTATTGCAATTATAATAATACAAATGATAGAAGGAAATGTATTACAGACTCTAATAATAAGTAAAACTACTAAATTAAATCCAGTAACAATAATAATAGGATTACTTATATTTGGACATTTCTTTGGTATAGTTGGTATGCTTTTATCAACACCTATAATAGGAGTATTAAAAGTAATATTAAAATACTTTGACGATAAATATGATTTACTTAATTTTAAATAGGAGGCAGTATGGAATTTGTAAAAAGAGACCCTAAAATATTTATAATATCTGGTAAAGCTAGGAGTGGTAAAGGAGAAGTATCTAAAATAATAAGTGATTATTATAAAGATAAAAAATCTATTATCATTTCTTTTGGACATTATATAAAAGATTATGCTAAAAGAATTAGCGACTGGAATGGTGATGAAGAAACTAAACCTAGAGAACTTTTACAACAACTAGGTATAGAACTTATTAAAAACAAAATAGATGATAAACTATTTATTAAAAGAATTAAAGAAGATATTGAAGTATTTTCTTACTTTTATGATATAATAATCGTTAACGATGCAAGACTTTTAGATGAAATAGAATCTTTAAAAAATAGTTATAGTGATTCTATTGTTATAAGAGTTAAAAATAAAAATGAAAATAATCTTACTATTAGTCAAAAAAATCATATAACAGAGACTGATTTGGATAATTATAAATACTTTAACTATATAATAGAAAATAATGGTTCTAAAGAAGATTTAAAAAAACAAGTAGAAGAGATTTTAAGAGGTAAATATGAGTAGACAAAAAATAGTTGCAATAGATGGCCCTGCTGGAAGTGGTAAAGGTACTGTTGCTAAAATACTTTCAAAGAAGTGTAATTTAGTTTATATAGATACAGGAGCGATGTATAGAGCAATCGCTTATTTGACTTTGAAAAATAATATAGATATAACTGATGAAGATAAAATAGTAAGTCTTGCTCGTGATTCTAAAATAGACTTTATAGATGGTAAAACTTACTTAAACGGTGTCGATGTAAGTAGTGAGATACGCACTATGGAAGTAACTAAAATAGTCTCACCAATATCAAGTATAGTTAAATTAAGAGAAATATTAGTTGATATGCAAAGAAAAATGGCAAGTGATAAAGATGTAATTATGGAAGGTAGAGATATTACTACAGTAGTATTTCCTGATGCAACATATAAATTCTACTTAGATGCTACAATAGAGGAACGCGCTTTAAGAAGATATAAAGAAAATAAAGAAAAGGGTATGGATGTATCTTTAGATGAGATTAAAAGTAATATAGAAAAAAGGGATTACAACGATACACATAAAAAGGTTGGCAGTTTAACTAGAACTGAAGATTCAATATATATAGATTCTACTAATTTAACAATAGATGAAGTAGTAGAGAAAATGAGGAAAATAATAGAGGAGGAATTATGAATTTAAAAGATTTATATATAGATTATTTCGTAAATTTAGGTCATAAACAAATTCCAAGCGCACCAGTAGTACCAGAAAATGACCCTAGTGTTTTATTTAATACTGCTGGAATGCAACCATTAATCCCTTATTTAATGGGACAACCTCATCCATATGGAACAAGACTTTGTGACTATCAAAAATGTATTAGAACTAACGATTTAGATGAGGTAGGGGATACAACACACCATACTTTCTTTGAAATGTTAGGTAACTGGAGTTTAGGAGATTATTTTAAAGATGAAAGTATTACTTGGAGTTTTAACTTTTTAACTAAAACATTAAATATTCCTAAAGAAAGACTTGCTGTAACAGTATTTGCTGGAAATAAAGATATTTCATTTGACAAAGTTAGTTTTGATAAATGGGTAAGTCTAGGAATAAGTGAAAAAAGAATTGCTAAAACAGAAGATGATAACTTTTGGATAGCAGGAGAAACAGGTCCATGTGGTTCTGATACCGAGATATTTTATTTTAGAAGTAATGATGAAATACCTGAAGTATTTGATCCAAGTGATGATAGATGGGTAGAGATATGGAATAATGTATTTATGGAATATAATAAGAGTTCGGATGGAAGTATTTCATTTTTACCTAAAAAGAATGTAGATACAGGTATGGGTGTTGAAAGAACAACAGCAATACTTGAAGGAGTAAACGATAACTATTTATCTAGTATATGGAAGGATGTAATAGATTTAATATCAGAAATATCTAATGTTAAATACGAAGATAATCCAAAAAGTATGAGAATAATTGCTGACCACATTAGAACTGCAGTATTTATATCTAGTGATTATGCAGGAATTAAACCATCTAATACAGACCAAGGATACATACTTAGAAGACTTATAAGAAGAGCAATTAGACATGCCTTTAAACTCAATATTGATATAAATAGTGATTGGGAAAAAAGAATTGCTAGTTTAATAATTGATAAATATAAAAAATACTATAAAGAATTAAGTGATAATGAACAAGTAGTATATGAAGTATTAAAAAATGAAAAAGAAAAATTTAATAAAACCTTAGAAAAAGGAATAAAAGAGTTCGATAAGATTGTAAATAGTTTAAATAGCGATACTATAAATAAAGATTTAGCATTCAAACTATACGATACTTATGGATTTCCAATAGAACTTACAGAAGAACTTGCAAGTGAAAGAAATTTAAAAGTAGATACTCTAGGTTTCAAGGATAAGTTTAGAGAACACCAAGAAAAATCTAGGACTGCATCTCAAGGTAAGTTTAAAGGTGGTCTTGCTGGAAATAGTGAGATAGAAACTAAATATCATACAGCAACACATCTACTTAATGCCGCACTAAAACAAGTAGTAGGTAGTGATGTTCACCAAAAAGGTAGTAATATAACAGTAGATAGAATGCGTTTTGACTTTTCTTGTGATCATAAACTAACTGATGAAGAAAAGGCTAAAGTAGAACAGTTAGTTAATAAATGGATTAATGAGTCTATCGATGTTAAATGTACTGAAATGAGTAAAGAAGATGCAATTAAATCAGGTGCTGAATGCATGTTTATAGAAAAATATCCTGATATAGTTACAGTTTATAGTATTGGTGATATATCTAAAGAACTATGTGGCGGACCTCACGTTAAAAACACTAGTGAAATAGGTAAATTTAAAATAATTAAAGAAGAGGCTAGTAGTGCTGGAGTTAGAAGAATAAAAGCAATTATTAGTGATGAATAAAGTTTAGTTAAATCTAAACTTTATTTTAAATTAAAATATCACTTATAATAGTTTACTTGAATCAATATACATACTACAATTTTTTACAATTTGTATATTTTTCTACACAATTTTTAAAATATATGTTATAATTATCTAGGAAGTGGTTATGTGAAAAAAGATAATTTATATAAAATATTAATACCAATTGGTGTTATTTTATGTGCAGTACTTGCTGTACTTGCATACGTAAAAATAATTAATAATAAAGATAATAATAATAATGATGCTTTAAAATTTAAAGAAGAATACGAAGAATTAAATGGAGAGAAAAATCAAAACTTTCAAGAATATAAACTACTTGAAATTGATGAAGATAATCCTGTAAAATATGCAGACTATGATGAATTAATAGATGTTATAAAAAATAAAACAGGTGTGATTTATTTAGGGTTTCCTCCATGTCCTTGGTGCAGAACCGCACTACCAGTATTATTTGATGTATTAAAAGATAATAATATTGATACATTATACTATAAAAACATATTAACTGTAAGAGATTCTTATGTAGTGGAAGATGGAAAACTTACTTATGAGTTAGATGATGAAGGTAAAGAGATTAAAGGAGAAGATGGATATTTCAAATTAATGGATGCACTTGATGAACATCTGACAGATTATGTTATTTCTTTTGAAGGTAAGACGTATGAAACAGGGGAGAAGAGAATATATGCTCCAACAGTTATATTCGTTAAAGATGGTAAAGTTATAGGATTACACGTTTCAACAGTAGATAGTCAAGAAAGTGGATATGACGAATTAACTAAAGAGCAATACGAAGAATTATATTCAATTTATGAGGATTATATAGTTGAGATGAAAAGTGAGACTTGTTCTTCTGACTCTTCTTGTTAAAAGGCACGTATGTGCTTTTTATACTTTGGTGAAATATGAATTATCAAAAAGTATTGGATGAAATATTAGAAAAAATAAAGAAAGAAGAACAAACTCCCACATTACTATTACACGCTTGCTGTGCGCCATGTTCTTCGTATGTACTTGAATATTTAAGTGAATATTTTAAAATAACAGTATACTATTATAATCCAAATATATATCCCTTTGAAGAATATAATAGAAGAATTAATGAATTAAAGAAGTTTTTAAGTGAATACAAACCTAAAAATGAAATAAAATTTGTAGAAGAAGAATATAACCCTTTAGATTATTACAAAAGCGTTAAAGGATTAGAAAACTTAGGAGAAAGAAGTAAGAGGTGCTACAACTGCTATAAATTTAGAATGGAAAAAGCATCTATATATGCTAAAGATAATGGCTATGATTATTTTACAACTACTTTATCTATTAGTCCTTATAAAGATTCTAACTATATAAATGAAATAGGTAAACTATTAGAAGATAAGTATAACATTAAATATTTATACGCAGATTTTAAAAAGAAAAACGGTTATAAAAGGTCATTAGAACTATCTAAAATATATAACTTGTATAGACAATCTTACTGTGGATGCGTATATTCTAAAGAGAGTAAAGATTTAAAAAATTAATAGGAGTTTTGGTTGATATGAAAGAGAAGTTAAAAAAGATAATTAAAACTAAACAGTTTAAAAACATGACTGTACTAACACTTTTTATATTTATTGTAGAGATATTATTTAAAATATTAGGTAATACATTTACTTTTGATTATACAATTCTTAGAATATTTATAAGTTCTTTAATTATTGGTTATCTAGTAAGTTTAATACTAAACTTTATTAAACACAATTGGATTAATAGAACAATAATTATATTAATATCTCTAACTGTTAGTGTTTATGCTATGTTACAACTCGGATTTAACAATTTTATAGGTAATTATGTATCAGTTAATACATCTAGTCAACTAGGTAAAGTAACTGATTATATAAACGATTATTTCATGAGTTTTAATATTAAGTTTTATTTAATATTAATTCCATTTATACTTTTAATAGTATATTACATATTTATAGATAAAAAGCTTAAAGTAGAAGAATATAAGTTTGATAATCCTAAATTTATTTATAATATATCAGTACTTGTAATATTATGTGGGATTTATTATAGTACACTTTTAATAGGCTTTATGCAAAATAAATACCAATCTATTGAAAACAAAGAACTATTTAAAAGTCCTGCAGTACAAAGTATTGCTATAAATCAGTTTGGTGTTTCTACATTTGGAATACTTGATGTTAAAAACTACATACTTGGAATAGATTACGATGTAGATATCAACTATACAGTAGAAGATAAAGTAGAAGTAGATAAAGTTAAAGAAAGAAAAATAGATGATTCTAAATGGGAAGATGTTATTTCAAGTGAAGAAAATAGTACATATAATGATTTAAACAATTATTTTATATCTAGAAATATTACTCCAACAAACGATTATACAGGTTTATTTGAAGGTAAGAATCTAATACTTATAATGATGGAATCAGTAAATAATATTGCTGTAACTAACGAAGAGTATTTTCCAACACTATATAAGCTTTATAACGAAGGATGGGCATGGACTAATAACTATTCTCCAAGAAGTAGTTGCGCAACAGGGAATAATGAGTTTAGCGCACTTACAAGTATATATGCTATAAATACTATGTGTTCTGCTAATGTATATAGAGATAATACATATTATGAGAGTTTATTTAATGTATTCAAAAATAATGGATATACGCCTCTTTCATTCCACGATTATACAGATTATTACTACGATAGACATATAATCCATCCTAATTTAGGAAGTACTTATTACGGTGTTGTTGATTTAGGTATAGAATACAGTAATGAATATAAAGAATGGCCTAGCGATGTATCATTTATTGAAAAGTCTTACGATATATTTAGTAAAGAAGATAATTTTGCAGTACTTTTAACTACCGTAACAACACACCAGCCATATTATAGGTCATCTACTTATGGTGATATGTACTTAGATGACTTTAAGGACTTAAATGTACATACATATTTAAAAAGATATATGTCTAAAATGAAAGTATTAGATCAAGCGCTTGCACTATTACTTGAAAAACTAGAGAACGATGGCAAGTTAGATGATACAGTAATAGTTATGTTTGGTGACCATTATCCATATGGACTTGCAAATAGTGTATTACAACCTATGTTTGACTATGATATATCAGTAAATAGTGAAGTAGATAGAACCCCATTTATAATATATAATAGTGAGTTAGAACCTAAAAAATTTGATGAATATACAACATATATGAATATATTTCCAACACTTGCAAATCTATTTGATTTAGATTATGACCCAAGATTATATTTAGGTGAGGATTTATTTGACGATAACTATTCTAACATTGCAGTATTTCCTGATGGTTCATGGCAAAGTCCTTATGCCTTTTACGATTCAAATAAAATGAAACTTTCATATATAACTGAAGAATACGAGTATACTGATGATGAGATAAAGAGGATTAATGATTTAATAAGTACAAAGATAAATATATCTAAAAGTGCGATTAAATCAAATTACTTTGAATATTTAGGTAATAAACTAAATGGTTCTTAAGAAGATATTCTTCTTTTTTTATATTTGATTTAATGTAAATTATTTGATACAATTTTAGTGGTGAGAAACATGTTTGAAAGATTAGAACTATTAATTAATGATAAAATAAATCTTATAAATAAAACAAAGATACTTGTAATTGGACTTGGCGGAGTAGGTAGTTATGCGGTTGAAGGACTTATTAGAAGTGGTATAGAAAATATAACTATCGTAGATAACGATAAGATATCTCTTTCAAACTTAAATAGACAACTTATGACATATCAAGATAATATTGGTAAATATAAAACTGATGAAATAGAAAAAAGAATACTTAGTATAAATCCAAACTGTAAAATAAAAAAGATAACTAGTCTTATAACCTTGGATAATATTAATGATTTATTTAATGATACTTATGATTATATAGTTGATGCATGTGATAGTGTAGGTGTAAAACTAGAACTTATTAGAATATGTAAAAGAAAAGGTATAAAACTTATATCTTCTATGGGTACAGGAAACAAAATGGACCCAACCAGATTAAAGATAATGGATATAAGAAAAACATCATATGACCCTCTTGCTAAAATAGTTAGAAAAATGGTTGTGAGTGAGCACATTAAAGAAAAAGTAATGGTTGTATCAAGTGATGAGAAACCATATGTTAAAATAGATAAAACAATTCCCTCTAATTCTTTTGTTCCTGCAACCGCTGGACTTTTATGTGCAAGTTACATAATAAACGATATAGTAGGTGATGATAATGTTTAAAAAGTTAGAAGATATTATAAAAAAATTAGAAGGTAATGTACTTGTAATAAGTATAAATGATGAACTCGTTAATACATTTAACAAAAATAATAAAGTAAATCTTTATTCTATTGATTCAAATAAAGGCAATGGAATATTTAGTAAATCTAAAAAAAGAACTACTAATAAGGGTAAGACTATTAATATAAAAAAACTTAGGAAGTATATCAATAAAAAATCAGTAGACTATATCATATGTAATATGGAAGATGTTATTGGATATTATAAATACTTAATTAAAGATACCATATATTTAAATAATAATACAATTTATATATACTCTTCAAACAAAGTAGATAAAGATTTCTTAATAAAAAAATATAAAAGATATGATGTCGAGGTAGATGTAACTGATTATAAAAATGGATTTATTATAACAATTGATAATAAAAATGGAAAAACTAACTTTTTCAAAGATAAATTATATTTTATAAAAGATACATTATATAACTTTGCAGAATTTATTGGGAATATTTTAGTTAGTTAAAAAAATGACTATTTGTCATTTTCTTTTTTTAGTATTAAAGTTTTTGATTTATTATCTAATTTACTCTCTTTAATCAATATTTGATTTAATACATCTCTTAGTTTTTGATATTGTTCTTTTCTAGACATAGTATTATTAACAGTATTATTACTATTTGTCTTTTCTAATACTAATTCTTTACTGTGCTTATTTTCATCTTCAACTTCAGTTAAAATAGTTTTTTCATTAATATTATTTTTAAGTTTTTTAACTTCATCATTATTTTGTTTTATATAAGTTATAGCAGTAAGTATTTGAACTAAAAAAGTTATTATTACTGCTATATTTGCAATACTTAACAAAACAGAATTTATAGTTGATAGATATCCTAAGGCAAGAGTTATATAAAGTGGCCACTGTTTAAATTTACCTACAATAGAACTTTTACCTTCCATATCTTTATATTTTAATTTATATGATACATTAACTGCTCCGATAATTGCTTCACCAAGCAAAGTAATTAAATACATAGGATTTAATAAAGATAGGTTTATTCCAACAACACCCGCATAATATTTATCTGTAACTTGATCAAGTACTTTTCCATATTCACTTTCACTTTTATATTTTCTAGCACTTTTTCCATCAAAGTGGTCTGTAATTGCCCCAAATCCAGCTATTAAACATGAAGCAATTAATAGTGGCATAGTATTTGTTATAATTGATATAATAGAAAGTATAAGTGTTATAATTGGAATGATAAGTCTAGAAAAGCTCCACATGTTTGCTCTTTGTTTTTTATTAGTCTCTTTATTAAAGAATTCTTTAAACATTATCTTAGTACCACTCTTAAATTTTTCCCAATATTCTTTAATCATTATTCCCACTCCTAAAAATACTCTAGTTAATTATTTTATCACTTTTCCTTTAAAAGTCAACATATTTTAAGTTAACTTACATATACTTTAATGTACTAGGAAACTAGTATATAGAAATGATAGTGAATGCAAGAAATTGCTTATCATTTCTTTTTTTCGACATTTATTAACTACACTCTATTATATATTAATGGTGGTGATTTAATGAAAAAAAGATTCAAAGCAAAAAAGAAATTTAAATATAGACTAGTTATAACACCTTTTTTAATAATAATTTGTATATATTTAATAAATTATTGTCTAGGTAAAGTAAGAATATCACTATCAAATGAAAATATAATAGAGCTTGTATTTAATTCAGAGAATAAATATTCAATTGATAATGTAGAAAATAAAAGTGTTTATAATGAAATCATAGGTTATTTGAAAGAAAATATATTTAACAACCCAGTTGAGATGCTTAAAAGTGAATTAGATTTAAACTATAATAATGATAAAACTAATAATAATGAGATTATAAGTTTTACATATAAAGAACCTAATAAAAATAGAATATACATATATAGTTCGCATCAAGGTGAGACATATTCTATGGAATACTTAGAAAACCATAATATAGTGCCTGATATTCTTATGGCATCACATATGTTAGAAGAAAAGTTGGAAAATTTAGGTATAAATACTATTGTAGAAGAAAGCGATATACTATCTTACATGAAAGAGAATAACTTAAATCATGCAGGTAGTTACATAGCAAGTCGTAAATTTTTAACTGAAGCAATGGATAAATATAAAGATATAGAACTATTTATAGACCTCCACCGTGATGCGGCAACCCATAAAGCAACATACACAAACATAGATGGTAAAGACTGTGCGAAAGTATTATTCGTAATAGGACTTGAGAATGAAAACTATCAAAAGAATTTGGATATAGTAACTAAAATAAACAACATAATCGATGAAAAATATCCAACACTCTCACGAGGTATTATGAAAAAACAAGGGGTTGGAGTTAACGGTGTTTACAATCAAGATTTAAAAGAAAATGTAATACTAATTGAACTAGGTGGAAATGAAAATAATATAGATGAAATTAATAATACAACAGATATAATTGCTAAAGTACTAGAGGAATATTTAAATGAAAAAGAAGAAAAATAACAATATATTCAACATTATATTTATGATATTCTTTATTAGTTTCTTAGTTGTATATTTCTCAGAGATGGCAGGTTATTACGAATATAAAAACCATAAGAAAACTGCACTTACAGAAGAGCAAATAAAAAAGTTTGAAAGTGATGTTGCAAGTGGAAAAGAAGTAGATTTAAACGATTACTTAGTAAAAGAAGATAGAAAATACGACAATAAACTTTCTAAACTTGCTAGTAACTTATCTGATGGAATAAGTAGTGTGGTTAAAAATAGTGTTGAAAGTACCTTCAAATTTTTATCAAACCTTATTGAAGAATAAACTAAAATTTGATACAATAATAAAGGTGATGATATGTATTTATTAAAAAAAGAAAACTGGTGGATATGGCTTTTATTACTATTTTTTTCTGGAGGTTCATCTAGTATAGTACTTGGTGCCTTACTTAATGTATATGACAAAAACGCTTGGTATAAAAAGTGGTATATATGGGTAATAGGTCTTATATTAATCATTCCATTTTCTGTAATGGTTATGGTATTTAATATAGATATTACAACAAAGACTGCCTGTAAATTAGGTGTAAAGGGAAGTGAAGCTTATTTATCTCCTTATATATGGATTATTCTTTTAATAATACCAATATTAGGTTGGATATGTTTTGTTGGATTACTAATTTATCTTAATATAGCAATACTTGTTAAATTATATAACGGAAATGGTGAAAAATATATAGGTTAACTTATATATTTTTTTTAATATTTATGATAAAATAATTAGTGGTGATGTTATGGAACAATTAACTCGTTCAGAACTTAGAAAAAATATAATGACAATACTTTATCAAATAAATGTATATACTTCTAATAAGATAGAATATAATGTAGATGACATAATAAAAGAAGTTAATCCTATAGATAATGAATTTGTTAAAGATATGGTTTATGGTGTTGTAACAAAAAAAGAAGAATTAGATGAGATAGCAAATAAATACTTAAATAAATGGACTATTGATAGATTAGGTAATACTGACCAATCCATACTTAGAATGGGTATATATGAGTTAATATACACTAATACTCCTGATATAGTTGCAATAAATGAAGCAGTAGAACTTGCAAAGTTATATAGTGATGATGATGTTAAAAATATGATTAATGGTGTGCTTGATAAGGTATACCACAGTAAGGTAGATAACAATGGATAATAAGTATTTAAGTGTTAGTGCGATTACTAGGTATTTAAAAGCAAAATTCGATAGTGATGATAACCTTAGAGTAGTATTTCTAAAAGGTGAGATATCTAATATAAAGTACCACACAACAGGACATATATATTTCTCACTTAAAGATGAAACTAGTAAGATAAACGCTATTATGTTTTCTAGTAGTGCGAAAAAATTACTATTTAAACCTATTGATGGCTCTAAAGTACTTGTAACAGGTAGAATTAGTGTTTATGAAGCAACGGGTGGATATCAAATATATGTAGATGAGATGCTTGAAGATGGTATAGGTAACCTTTATATAGCATTTGAAGAGTTAAAGAAAAAATTATCTAAAGAAGGTTTGTTTGATACTAAATACAAAAAACAAATACCTAAAATACCAAATAGGGTAGGAGTTGTAACAGCTCCAACTGGAGCTGCTATTAAAGATATAATGTCTACTATTAAAAGAAGATTTCCTATATGTGAAGTAATACTTTTTCCATCATTAGTACAAGGAGAGAGTGCTAAAGAAGATATAGTAAAGAATATTAAACTTGCAGAAAATTATGATTTGGATGTATTAATAGTAGGTAGAGGTGGTGGCTCTATTGAAGATTTATGGCCATTTAACGAAGAGATAGTCGCACGTGCTATATTTGAGTGTAATATACCTGTTATTAGTGCAGTAGGGCATGAAATAGACTTCACAATAGCAGATTATGTTGCAGATATGCGCGCACCAACTCCAACAGGAGCAGCAGAGATGGCTGTACCTAATATGAGCGATTTAATAAGTCTTATAAGTAATTTAAAAATTAGATTAAATGAAGCAATAAATAAGAAAGTTAATTATCAAAAATTATTGCTAGATTCTATTAAAGGTTCATATGCATTAAAAAATCCGCTTATAATGTATGAAAATAAAAAACAAAAACTTGATATGTTACTAGATAATTTGAATAAAACTTTACTTAAGAAATACGATAATTCACTTCATAAACTTGAAATAGTTAAAAAAAGTTTTATTTTAAATAATCCAACATTACTTTATAAAGAAAAGATGACTAAACTAGATAGTTTAATAGAAAAGTTAGAACTAATTAATCCACTTGGAGTATTAAAAAGAGGATACTCTCTAACTTATAAAGATGATAAAGTTTTAAAAGAAATTAAGAGTGTCAATGTAGGAGATACACTACTTATAAAACTATATGATGGCGAGATTAATACTACGGTTAAAAGTGTAAAGGAGAATAAAAATGACTAAAGAAAAAGAAAAAACATTTGAAGAAAAATTAAAAGAATTAGAAACTATTGTAAATGAACTTGAATCTGGTGAGATAGATTTAGATTCATCAATAGAAAAGTATACAAGTGCCATGAAACTTGTAAAAGAATGTGATGAAAAACTTAAAAATGTAGAAGAACAAGTAAATAAGATAGTTACTGAAAACGGTACTTTAGAAAATTTTGAAGTTGAATAAATAACAATATCAGGAGGGTTTATGACAAATAATGAAATTGATAGATTACTTGAGATGCTAGATAATAAGTCTTTGGAACAAGTAAAAAAATTTCTTTTAAATCAAAAAATGAAAAATATTAATAATTTAAGGCAAAAAACATTTGAAAACTATATGTGTAATGAAGGGAAAAATTTTTCCTTTAATGATTCAAGTGGTACATTGATTTTTGAAGATACTAATGATATTGTTTTTTCAAATGGGATAAGCTTTTATATTTTAAATAAAGGTTTAGTTAACGTTACTTCGCCTAAAATCATTAATAATATGACTGGTCATACAATTCATTATCAACATAGGATTCGACAAATGAGTATGGATAGCAAAGATAAATTATTAAATAAAGTTGAAAGCTTAAAAAATAATTTGACTGAAATTCAAAATACTGAATGCATTGATAAAGTAGTAACAAGATTAACTTCGTTTATACATTATCCAAAAGAGATAGAATTTGACTTTAGAACTTCAGAATTAAATACAGCAGAAATATTGCTTGATAAACCAGAATTAAAAATGAATACTAATTATCCTTTATTATATGGAGAAAATGATAATGGAAAAGTATATATTTTAGGATATAAATACAATGATTAATACCTTTTTGGTATTTTTTTCTTGACAATATTGGTTACATATGTTACCATTGTATTTGGAGGATATAAGGTCAAAACTGGAGGTGCATCTATGAATGGAACACAATTAAAACAACTTTCAAGAATGAAAGAATTAATTACTCTTGGAAAAAGAAGATTTCAAAATAGACCTGATAGAGATTATTTAAGTGATTTAGTAGAACTTGGAATAAGTGAAGAAGAAGCCTGGAATTACATATTACTTTTAAATAAAAACTTTTATTTTTACGATACGATGCCCAGTTATTATAATACTAAAGCACTCACATTTAAAAGAAAAATAAATGGAATTAATACATATATTAAGTTAAAAATAGAGAAAAATAATGATGAAGAGGTAGTTTGTTTATCTTTTCACAAAGATAATTAAAATGAGGTGAGACTATGAAATGTGATATTTGTAACTGTACAGATACTTATATAAAAGAACACACACATGAATACATTATTAAAGGTAAAAAAATAGAATTTATATCTAAAAGAAGATTTTGTAAAAATTGTAATAATTTAGTATATGATTCTAAACTAGATAATATAGCATCTAAAAAAGCAATAGATATATATAATAAGAAATATGGTATATCTAAGGATAGTATTATTGAACTTAGAAAAAAATATAATCTGTCACAAGACCTTTTTTCTAAAATAATAGGCTGTGCGAAAAAAACTTTGGTTTCATATGAAAATGGTAATTCTATTCCTAACGATAATTACCTTATAATACTTAGAAGTTTAATTAACAAGCCAGAAGTTATATATACACTTATAGAATCTAATAAAGATAAGTTTACAGATATAGAGTATAATAAAATAAAAGATAGACTAGATTACGATACAATTTTATTTAATGATGAAAAATTTACTCCTTCAAAATATAACGGATATACTAAACTAAATATGGATAAAGTATATAATATGATTCTTTGTTTTGCTGAATCAAAAGTACTAAAAACTAAATTATTAAAAGAAATGTTTTATGCAGACTTTATTAATTATAAAAATACGGGTGCTTCTATAACTGGTCTTGAATATGCAAAACTTAATTATGGACCAGTACCAAACAATTATGAAGAAATAATATTTAAATGTTCACTTAAGGATTTAATTAATTATGATGTCGAATTTAAAAATGATTTTGAAAGCCATTTTATTGAGAAAAAAGCAAAACTAAATAAAAAAATTTTTTCAGAAGAAGAATATAATTCAATATGTAAGGTTAAAAAATTCTTTCAAAATTATAATTCTAGTGATATAGTTAAATATTCACATAAAGAAAAAGCTTTTACTGATACAAAATATTTTAATAATATAAGTTATGATTATGCTTTTGATATAGATATTTAAAATACCTTTTTGGTATTTTTTTGCATTTATATTTTAATTAAAGTTTTTCATAATATAAATGGTAGTCTAAAAAGGAGTTGTTTTTATGTTTTTTAAAAAATTAAAAAACCAAACTCTACTTTTTCTTCTAACACTCTTTATTATTCCACAATCTCTTTTAGCCTATTCAGATAAAATAATTGCTGGAGGCGAGACCGTTGGTATTAAACTTAATACTGATGGAATACTAATAGTAGGCTCATATGAAATCAAAGGTCATAATTCACTTATAGAAGCAGGACTTAAAACTGGTGATATAATAAGCCAAATAAATAATAAAGATGTCTATACTGTTGAAGAAATGGCAAATATAATAACTAATTGTAACTGTAATAGTATCAAAGTGTCATTTATAAGAGATGATAAACTAAAGAACACTACACTTGATTTATATGAAGATAATGGTATACTTAAAACTGGACTATATGTTAAAGATTCCATCTCAGGAGTAGGAACTCTTACATTTATAGACCCAAATACAAAACTATTTGGAGTACTTGGTCATGAGATAACTGATGTTAATACTGGAGAAATTATAGATATAAAAGATGGAACTATATTTGATTCTAAAATAACTGGAATAGTTAGAAGTGATAAAGGTAAACCAGGTGAGAAGAATGCTATTCTTTATAGTGATAAAGTAACTGGAGAAGTATTTGAAAATACAAATAAAGGTATTTTTGGTGAATATACTAGTGAAATAAACAACTCTAAAACTTATGATGTCGCAACTATCGATGATGTAAAAATAGGGGATGCTAAAATACTTACTGTACTTAATGGTACAGATGTAGAAGAGTTTTCTATTAAAATTACAAATGTAGCAGAAACTAAAGACAAACTAAAAAATATTCAGTTTGAAATAACTGATGAAAAGTTACTTAAAAAAACTAATGGAATAGTTCAAGGAATGAGCGGTAGTCCAATAATACAAGATAATTTTATAGTTGGTGCGGTTACACATGTAGTTGTAGAAGATCCTCATAGGGGTTATGGAATATTGATTACTAATATGTTAGAAGAAGCAGAAAACTAGATAAATTCTAGTTTTTTAGTTATAGTTTAAAAAAACAAAAAAATGAAAAGAATTATATAGAAACTGTAAATTTATAGAAAAAAATTGGTGAATGTGCTATAATGAACGTGGAGGAGTAGTATGTTAAAAGAGTTTAAAAAATTTATCTCAAGAGGTAATGTTGTAGACCTTGCTGTAGGTGTTGTTATTGGTGGTGCTTTTGGTGATATAGTAAATTCGCTTGTTAATGATATCATAATGCCACTTGTAGGTATGATAATAGGTGGAATTGACTTTTCAAAATTATCATGGACTATTGGAAGTGCTAAAGTAGGATATGGTCTATTTATCCAAAATATAGTAAACTTCTTGATAATAGCATTCTGTATATTTATGGCAATTAGAGTATTCAATAAAATAATACATAAAAAAGAAGAGGAAAAACCTCCAGTACCACCTAAGAAAGATGAAGTAATATTACTAGAAGAGATAAGAGACTTACTAAAATCAGAAAACAAAAAAGCAACTAAAACTAAATAGTTGCTTTTATCTTGCAAAAATTGCTAAAACTCCACTCGCAACCATAGCAAGTATTAATACTATAATAACTATTTTTTGTACTTTTTCTCCCATAATAAACACCTCTAATACAATTATAATATATTTTAAATAAAAATGGAATAAAAATATATTTACTTAATAGTATTAATTAGGTGATAGAATGAAAAAAGTAATGGACAAACTATTAAACACAATAAGATTTGATAAAAAATACGTACTATTTTGCATGATATTAGTTATAATAGGTATAATATCTGGTTCTTTATTCATAGTAATATTAAATAGTAGTGATAAAAGTTTAGTCATAGAATATATTACTAATTTTATTGATACTATTAAAAACAACAGTTTTAATTATGTAGATACGTTTAAAAATACAATATTAATCAATTATATAATTATAGCTATAATAACAATACTAGGTTTTACATATATACTCGCACCCGTTAATATATTAATATTATTTTATAAAGCCTTTATTATAGGATTTAGTATGTCATCATTTATATTAACTTTTAAAATAAAAGGATTATTATTAAGTATAGTATATATATTCCCACATCTAATACTTAATATACTCATATTTTCTATTTTAACAGCGTTTACTTTAAAATTATCTATAACAATGACTAAAAGTATTATTAAGAAAAAAGAGGTTAATATGAGGCATTATTTTAATAAATATTTATATACATCTATATTTATTATAATATTAATTACTATTACAAGTTTATATGAATCATTCATAGCTCCATATTTACTCAAATTAGTATCTAATTTAATATAAATATTAAGGGCATTTACCTTACTTTTAAAAATATATAATACATAGTGACCCCATGGTTATTATGTATTTTTTGTATTTTGGTATATAATATGTGGTTATAG
>CANRBR010000005.1 GCA_947628915.1 uncultured Bacilli bacterium
TGTTAAAGATAATAAAATAATTGGTTATGGGAATAATAAGGTTTTAAAAGAAAAAGATCCAACAGCGCATGCAGAAATAATTGCTATTCGTGATGCGTGTAAAAGATTAAATACTTATGATTTAACTGATTGCGTGGTTTATTCCACTAGTGAACCTTGTCCTATGTGTTTATCAGCAATTATTTGGTCTAATATTAAAAAAGTTTATTTTGTAAGTAATAGAAAAGAAGTTTCCAAAATTGGATTTAGAGATGATATGATATATAATTATTTAGAAAATAAAGAGAAAGATATTTTAGAAATTCATCAAATTGAAAATAAAAAATGTCAAGAACTACTTGAAAGTTATAATAATGAACTTTATTAAAAATAATTAAAACAAATTACAATTTATATAGGTAAGATTATCAAGTAAATTTGATAATCTTTTTGCGTGTATTGACAACTGTGTATAATCTGTATATAATATATATATACAGAAGTACAGAAGAGGTGAGTTATGGAAATTATAATAAGTAATTCAAATGGTATTCCTATATATGAACAAATTAAAGAGCAAATAAAAGTTAAGATAGTTTCTAATGAACTAAAAGAAGATGAACTCTTACCATCCATAAGAACTTTAGCTAAAGACCTTCGATGTAGTGTTATAACAACAAAAAACGCCTATGAAGAATTAGTAAAAGAGGGTTATTTAAAAAATATTCCATCTAAGGGTTTTTATGTTGCTAAAATAAATAAAGATATTGCTTTAGAAGAACAATTAAATAAGATAGAAGAACTAATGGATAAGGCAGTTATTATTGCAAAAATGAATAGTATAAATAAAAAAACACTAAATGAAATGTTAAATATATTATATGAGGAGGACAAATAGTATGGACAATCTTTTAGAAATTAAAAATCTATGTAAAAAATATGATAACTTTGAACTTAAAAATATATCATTTACTTTACCTAAAGGTATGATTATGGGTTTTATAGGTGAAAATGGTGCGGGGAAAACTACAACGATAAAAGCAATATTAGACATACTCAAATCATATAGTGGAGAAATTAAAATTTTTGGACTTGACAATCGTAAAGATGAAAGAAAAATAAAAGAAGATATTGGAGTTGTATTAGATGATATGTTTTTTCCAGAGATTCTTACACCCAACGATATAAATAATACTATGAAAGGTATTTATAAAAATTGGGATATAAAGATGTTTTATGATTATTTAAAAGAATTTTCATTGTTACCAAATAAACAGATTAAAACTTATTCTAAAGGTATGAGGAAAAAATTAGAAATAGCAACCGCACTATCACATCACCCTAAACTTTTAATATTAGATGAACCAACCTCAGGACTTGATCCTGTTGCCCGTGCGGAAGTTATCGAAATATTTCAAAGTATAATAGAAAAAGATGAGTGTTTTATTTTACTTTCTAGCCATATTACTACCGATTTGGAACACATCGCAGATTATATAACTTTTATAAATAATGGAGAAATTGTTTTATCTAAAACAACTGATGAATTATTAGATAAATATGGTATTGTAAAATGTACTTTAAAAGAGTTTAAAGAGATTAGTAAAAAAGATTATATCAAATACAAAAAAACAAAATATGAATATGAAGTATTAGTTCCTAATAAAAAAGAATTTAAATCAAAATATAATATTGCTATAATTGATAAAATAACTTTAGATGACCTTATGGTTTTAATGATTAAGGGGGAAGAATAATGATAGGATTTATGAAAAAGGATTTAGCAATGATTAAAAGTAATTTTAAATTAATTGGAATATTAATTGTTGTTTATGCTGTAATGGGCCTAATGGGTAAAATGGATATATCATTTATTCTACCATTTATGAGTGTAATGATAATGATTTCATCTTTTAGTTATGATAACTATAATAAATGGGATGCTTATTCTATTTCACTACCTAACGGAAGAAAAAATAGTGTAAAGTCAAAATATGTAACAACCATTTTAATGATTCTTACTGTTGCTATTATAACAGTTTTATTATCCTTTATTATTTCTTATGTTAATACTAAAACCATCAACTATGAACAAATTTTAGTTTCAATGTTTGGTACAATATTTGGAACACTTTTAGTTTTAACTTTTATGTATCCAATTATTTATAAATTTGGTGTTGAAAAAGCAAGACTTGGAATATTTATAATTGTATTTGGACTAGTAATTATTGGTGGGTTTCTCTCACAATATATAGATATATCAAGTATTTCAAAATCATTATCGTTTTTAGAAGATTATTTAATAATAATTTTAATAATAGTAACTATTATTATGGTTTATATATCTTATAAAATATCTGAAAAAATATTTAGTAAAAAAGAATTTTAAAGTAGGAAAGATGCTAATATAAAAAAGTGTAAAAAATAGTGGAAAATAAGTTAAAAACTTTACATTTTACTAAAAAAGTGCTATATTATAGGCGATGACAGGGAAAAAACAAATTCTCAGTCACATACAATAATTAAGGGAGGGTTAATTATGAAAAAAATCGTATTTAAAACAACAATAGGTTTTCTATCACTTGGTATAATAGCAGGTGCTGGAATTTTAGCAACAAACTATATTAAACATGATGGTCAATTGACTTATACTTCTGAAATTGCTCAAAAAAATTCTTCTTTAAAAGATATAGAGCAAGAAATTAAGAAAGCAGAAGAAGACTTAGATAAGGCTGAAGTGGTTAAGGAAGAAGCCGAAAATGAAGTAAAAAAGGCTGAAGAAACTATTAGTGAAGCTTCTAAGGAGAAAGAAGTAGCAATCGCTGAACTAAAAAATGCAAAAACAGCAGAAGAAAAGGAAATAGCGCAAGCAAAAATAGCTGAAGCAACAGAGAAAATGGAACAAGCAGAAGAAACAAAGAAAGTTGCTGAAAAGAAAGTAGAAGAAGCAACTAAAACAGTAGAACAAAATAAACAAACTGTTGAAGAAAAAGTTGCAGAGAAAAAAGCAACAGAGAATGAAATAGTTTCTAATAAAACTACTGAATCTAATGCAACTGTAACAAATAATAAAACACAATCTACTGCAAAAAATAATACAACAACAAAACAAAAAGATGAATCAGAAGAACAAGGGTCAAAATTTGACCTTAGCAAATATCCAGATTTATTAGATGAAATAAATAAGAAAACTGAAGAGCAAGTAAAAGATATAGAAGAAGAAGCAAAAAAGAAAACAGTAGAATTTCATTTCTATAGTGCAAATAAAGAATTAATGCTTCGTTGCAGAGGAGATCACTGTGGTGAAGATCAACAAGGATATATTTGGTTTGTTGAATTAGAATGTGATTTAAACAAATGTGAAGGATTTACTGATTCTACAACAGGTAATAAAGTTTCTAAAGTATTGTTAGGAAGACGTGGTGATATAACAAGTTATACAGTTATAGCGCCAGCCGCAAAATATGGATATAAATTCGTTGGATGGGAATTAGTATCTACAAGAAAAATTGCCACAAATGAGCTTGGTACAGGTTACCTTTTAGGTAAATATATAGCAACATATGAAAAAATTTAATGATTGAATAATCTTTAAATAAAATGTGTGAAAATATTGGTAATTTCACATAAATCCATTAAGGAGCGCAATAGCGCTCCATTTTATATATTGTTTTAATATTATAATTTTTGTAGTATAATAAAAGTTAGAAGTAAATGTAATTCTAGAAATGGAGTAATTTATGAAAAATAATATAAAAAAATGTATTTTTTCTTTTATTATGACAATTTTAGCCTTCTTTTTAGTTACAACTTTAATAACTATGTGTGCTCTTGATGCAGTGGAAAATCCAATTACTGACGTTAAATACTACAAGCGGGAAATAAAGGGGGATCTTTTAAAAGTATTTCCACCAGACATTCCAGATAACGTTGAAAATGTTGAATTTTATTATGCACCTGGATTTTTACAAGGCGGGACAAATTATTCTTTATATTATATTGATAAAAATATGACAATGGATAAATTTGATAAAAAATATAAGGATAAAGCCATATGGATTGGGCATAAAGATGAATATACTGAAAAAAGGGGATTACTTACTGGTGCATTTTCATATACTCCTGCAGAGTATGAAAATGAAGATGATTATATAATTTATTTAGTTGAAGGCAAATGCGATAATTCTGGTTATTGTAATCATGGGAATTATTTAATGACAGCATATAATGAAAAAACAAATGAAGTTATATTTAGATTAGAAGACTGGTAGTGATATAATTGTATCAAATCTGTTATCTATAATTTTAAGTTATTTGCTTAGATTATCAGTTAGTTTGTAGAAGCACTAAATCTATTTGACAACACTATATATAAGTGATAAAATGGCATTGTAGTGAAAAAGAGGTGAGACTATGAAAAAAATAAGTATGATATTTTTAAGCCTATTAACAATTATTTTAATTGCAGGATGTGGAACAACTGAAGAAAAAGAGCAAAAATTGGTTTGTACATCTACCGAAAATGAAGATGGAATGAGTCTTGAGAGTGTAATTTCTATGACTTATAAAAACAACAAGTTAAATCATATGACAATGGAGGTTAATACAAAGGTTACTGATTCTGATATACAAGAAAATTGGAAAGTATTTGAGTCAGCAATGGATGAAGACAATAAAGAATTCAATAAAGATGGAATTAGTCTAAAAGTTGAAAGTGATTCAAAAAACTATGAATATAAAACGATTTTAGATATTGATGTTGAAAATACTACTGAAGAAGCACTAAAAGAACAAGGCTTTAGTGATTTAAAAGATGATAATAGTACTATAAAAAGTAGTAAAGAAGCCGCTGAAGAAGATGGCTATGTTTGTGAAATAAAATAAATTTATAAAAGTGAACAATTTTATGTTCTCTTTTTTAAATATTATAACTTATTTTTATATTACTGTTTTTGTGGTATAATTTAATAAAATGAGTTCGCGAAATTTACAGATTCTATTAAGAAGATAAGAAAGGAAATTGTTTATGGTAAATTATTCACTAGAGAGTGATGAAGTAATTTTATGTGAAGATGTTGTAGAGTATAAAAATAATTTTAATCTAACTCTAACATCAAAGAAAATAATAATAGAAAAGGATAAAGAAATAGTCGATAATATAAATTTAGAAGACATTAAAATTTATAATGACAAAGTTCAGGTTCACCAAAATGGGTGTGAAGTTGAACTTCAAACAGTTAATAAAAAAATAACTATAGTTTTTTCTAATATGATTAAGGCAAATAAATTTACTAGATTAATTATAGATACAGTTACTAATACCACTATGACAAAAAGGGGAGTTAAAAAAATAAATGGTGCAATAGATACAGTAGATGATGTCTTAGGAATAGATACGAGAGGCGCTATAAAAAATGTTGTCGAAGGTGGTACTTCGGGTGGATTAGTAGGATCTATACTTGGGAAAGTAACAAAAAATAAAAAATAGATAACATGGAAAGATATATAATTACGAGTAACAAAAGTAAAAAAATTGCTTTTGTATTATGCCTTTTTGGAGGTCTTATTGGACTACACCATTTTTATGTAGGCAATATTTTAAAAGGCATTTTGTATTTATTCACATTAGGACTTTTCGGAGTAGGATTTATAATTGACTTAGTAAGTATTATAACTGGAAATTTTAGGGATAGTTCTGGTACTCGCTTAAAAATATAAATGTTAATATAAGTATATAAATAGAATTATTATCTATTAAAATGAATTATGAAGTGGTGTTAAAATGTATAATATATCTTCTTATTTTAAAAACAAAAAAATAGATTATAAAAAATTAATAGACTACGGTTTTTCTTGTAGTAATGATAAATACATATATGAAGTAAACATAATGGATGATAAATTTAAAGTTATTATAGAAATATCAAAAGAAAAACAGATTTCAAAAGTAATAGATTTGTCTACAAAGTTAGAATATCTACTTATAAATGTAGAATCAAAAGGGGAGTTTAATACAAAATTAAAAGAAGAATATGAAAGCATTATAAACGATATTGTAGATAAGTGTACTATGTATAATCTATTTAATAGTAAACAAACAAAAGAAATAATTAAATATATAAAAGATAAATATAACGATGATTTAGAATATCTTTGGAAGAATTTTCCAACTGATGCAGTTTGGAGAAATAAAAGTAGTGGTAAGTGGTACGGACTATTACTAGTAATAGAAGAAAGCAAACTTAGTATCAATTCTAAAAATACTGTAGAAATTATAGATTTAAGATATCAAAAAGATGATATAAATAAAATTATAGATAACACAAAAATATTTGGTGGATATCACATGAATAAAAACAGTTGGATAACTATAAAACTAGATGGAAGTGTTGATATAAAGGAAATATATAAACTTATAGATAATAGTTATACATTATCAAATAAAACCTAGTATTTTTAATAAAAATTATTTATAATATAGTTGGAGTGGTAGTATGGGAAAAAAATTAAAAAGAATACTTGGATACAATATAAAAGCATTAATAGGTTTTGAATTCATTTATAAAGTTTTATCGACTATAATATTTGTTCCTTTATTTTTAATGCTTTTTAAGTTTATTACTAAGGTTAGTGGTTATAGTTATTTAACATTTGAAAATGTAGTATCGTTTTTACTTAATCCATTGACTTTAATATTTTTGTTAATTTTACTAATACTAATAACATTTTATACACTTATAGATATTAGTACAATAATAGTAATACTAGATAGTTCATATCAAGAAAAAAAGATATCTATTAAGGATGCTTTTACAACAGCTTTGTTAAAATCATTAAGGGTATTTCACATAAAAAATATATTCTTGCCATTCTTAGTTATCTTTTTAATACCATTTTTAAATTTTGGAATATCTTCTAGTTTTATATCTACAATAAAAATTCCAGAATTTATATTAGACTTTATAAAGAATAATTCATTATTATCCACACTGTATGTAGTATTAATACTTATTCTTTCAATAGTACTATTTAGATGGCTATATTCGATGCACTATTTCATTCTTGAAAATTGTAGTTTTAAAGAGTCTAGGAAAAAGAGTATAAATCTAAGTAAGAAAAATAAAATAAAAGATTTTTTAAGTATTCTATTAACTCAGGCTTTACTTTTTATAATATATATAATTTTCATATTATTTGGAATTGTACTAATAGTTTTACTTTACAAATGGTTAGGTAGGGTAAATATATTTGGAACTGTTTCAATAACTGTTATATGGATTTTAATTGCTATATCATTTATTATAGTAATCCTTTTATCCACACCAGTTAGTTATTCAATAGTAAGTGTTTTATACTATAGACATAAAGAAAAGAACAATGAAGAGATTAAACATATCAAAGTAAATTCTAAAGAAAAGAAGAAACTTAGTAAAAGACTTAATATTTTAAAATATGTAGTAATCATTCTAGTTTTAATGAGTGGGACTATATTTACATATTCTGTTATGAACGATAAATACGATTTAAAAATAGAATATGTAAGAACTATGGAAGTAACCGCACATAGAGGAGCATCAGTTAAATATCCAGAAAATACTATGAGTGCGTTTATAGGTGCGAAAGAACTTGGAGCTGATTGGATTGAACTCGATGTACAACAGACAAAAGATAAAAAACTAATAGTACTTCACGATACAAACCTTAAAAGAACTACTGGCGTAAACAAAAACACTTGGGAAGTAACTTTTGATGAAGTAAAAAAATTAGATGCAGGCAGTTTCTTTAGTGATGAATTTAAGGGTGAGAAAATACCTTTATTAGAAGAAGTAATAGAGTTTGCTAAAGAAAATGATATTAAACTTAATATAGAGTTGAAGCCAACTGGAAATGAAACAGATTTTGAGTCTTCTGTTGTAGATTTAATAAACGAATATGATTTTGCAAGTTCTTCAGTAATCACATCACAAGTATATAGCGTAATTGAAAATGTAAAAAATTATGATAAAAATATTAAAACTGTATATGTTATGAGTCTTGCATATGGAGATATATTAAAGTTAGATAAAGCAGATGCATTTAGTATTGAGGCATCAAGTATAAATAAAACACTCGTAAAAAAAATTCACAATAGTGGTAAAGAGGTTTATGCTTGGACAGTTAATACTAAGGAGAGCATAACTGATATGATAAACTTAAATGTAGATAACATTATAACTGATGATATAGTTCTTGCAAAAGAATTGATATATACTAGTAAAACTAGTTCAGTTATAGAAGAATATGTAAGGCGTGTAAATGAGTTTTTTAAATAAATATATTAATTTAAAATTATATAAGTGTAAGAAGATATAATTATGTATGATCATTCATCATATAGATGGGTAAGCATAAAAGAATTAACTACTTTTGATTTCGCACCGGCAGATATATTATTTTTAAAATATTTAAAGGAGATTGAAGATGAAGAATTATTGGTTTGTTAATTTAGGACAGTATAAAGAACAAAAAGATGGAAGATATTTGTGGGCTCCATTAAAGAATAAAAATGGGAAAAGCAATTCATATTGGGAATCATTATTGGATGTAAAAATAGGTGATATTATTTTCTGTAATAATGGTGGAATTATAAAAGCAATAGGTGTTGCAACAAGTGAAGCATATCCTGCTAAAATTCCAGATGGTTTAAAGAAAAGTTGGACAGATGATGGTAGAAAAATAAATGTTGAATTTTATGAGTTAAAAGAAAACAGTATAAAATACACGGATTATAAAGAATATATCTTAAAAAATATGAAGAGTAATGAAGGACCATTTGACATCACAGGTAAAGCAAAGAGTGGATATCTTTTCCCACTCGAAGAAGTAATAGGGAAATTTTTTATAAGTAAAATAAAGAGTATAAAATTACAGGATAAAATTGAATTAGGAAGCAGTGAAATTAAAGATAATATAGAGCTAGAACTTGAAGAATCTGAACAGAATAAACTCATAAATAGTGGCTCTGTTGATAAATATACAGAAAAAGAATTACAAGCGATTGAAGACGCTTCTTATAACTATGAAGAAAAAATAGAAAAAACTCCAAGAACAAAAAGAGAAAAAACAGATCCTAAATTAAAAATGACAAGGCTTAGTAAAGCAGAATTTTTATGTGAAATAGATAATAATCATAAGACATTTCTTAATTCAACTAATGAACATCAATATTTAGAATGTCATCATATTATCCCTATGAATGCTCAAAAAAATTATGTCAACAAAAGACTTGACAGTTTATTTAACTTAATAGCGTTATGTCCAGTTTGTCATGCTAAGGTACACTATGCATCTATTTCGCAGAGAAAAGAAATATTTGAAGCAATGTGTAATATTAGAAAAGAAGAAATGGAAAAAAATGGTTTTGGGTCAGATGAATTGGAAGCTATTTTTGATAAATATTATAGTAAATAAGCTTGAAGTTGTAATATAAATGTTATTAAAAAGTGTCTACATTTTTATTATTTAAAAGACTTTAATATTATGATATACTTATTGTAGTTGTGGAGGTATTATGACAAAAGAAATAAAATTAAAATATAGAAAAATAAATTTAAAAATAGAAGATTTTGATGGTTATATAACTAAAATTGAAAGTATAATAGGGCCTATTAAAAATATTATAGTAGAAGTAGAAGTAAAAAAAATTAAAGTATATGAATATAAAGATAGTATATCTTTACTTTGTAATATAGAAGATAATACAGGAAGTATGACTGCATTTCTAATTGGCAGTAGAGATGATATGAAAGAAATAGTTAATTTATTAAAAGAAAATAATAGATACTTAATATGTGGTGGTGTATCCATTCCAGATTTTGAAGATTTAGATGAAGTATCTGAATTATATGGTAATTTAGATAAAGAATTTAATTTAGAAAAGATATTATTTGTTAAAGCAATAGAAAAAATATAGGAGTATTTTATGAAAAAAAGACTTAAAGATTATATAGAAAATGACCATACTTTTGATAAGAAGACAATGTTTGGAATAATATGTTTAATGATTGTAATAAGTGGTATTTTCGGATTTATATTTGAATATATATTCTATTATTTTAATGGTGGTATGAAAATGTTTTATTGGAGAGGTGGAAACTTCCTTCCTTGGATAAATATATATGCAATAGGAGCAGTGGGAATATATTTTCTAACTTATAAATATAGAAAAAAGCCATTAAAAGTATTTTTATTAAGTATGATAATATGTGGGGTTTTAGAGTATATAGGTGGTCTTGGATTATATGTTATAGGTGATGGATTTAGATGTTGGGACTATAATACTGAGATATTAAGTTTTGGAAGTATTGGAGGATTTGTATGCGTTAGAAGTGTATTATCGTTTGGATTTGCAAGTTTACTTTTAATGTATTTTGTAGTACCAATTATATTTTACTTAGCAAGTCATATGAATAAAAAGTTATTTTTAACTATTAGTATAACACTCTGTTCTATAATACTTATAGATGAAATATATAATTTAGCAATAGCAAGAATTTTTAAACTTCCAAGAGCATCCGATATATACAAAAAACTTGGAATGCACTATGTAAAATTCAATTAACTGTATCAGTGTATTTGGAAAGTTAGGAAGATAAATATGAATAAAACAGTAATTATCCCTTTAGTAATATTAATAATTATAGTATTTATAATATTTGTTTTAAATATTAATAGTAATGATAATAAGAGTAACAATAACAAAGGAGAAAATATGGTAGTTGATGAAATAAAAATAAGTGTAAATAACGAAGAACTGATAGTAAAACTAGAAGATAATTCATCTAGTAGGGCATTAGTAGAAAAGTTAAAAGAAAAAGATTTAGTTATAAATGCGGAAGATTATGGTAATTTTGAAAAAGTTGGGAGTTTAGGTTTTAATCTTCCAACAAACGATACAAATATTACAACAACACCTGGTGATTTAATTCTTTATCATGGCAATCAAATAACTCTATACTATGATACTAATACTTGGACATTTACACGTCTTGGAAAAGTAAAAAATAAAACTAAAGAAGAATTAAAAGAAATATTAGGTAGTGGGGATGTAGTACTTACACTTTCACTTAATAAATAATATTAAGTTATGTTAAAAGAGGATAAAAAAACGATTTATTTCGTTTTTTTTGTTTCATTTGTATAAATTTGTAGTATAATATTCTCTTGCAAATATAGTAATTTATATTTTGTTATTAAATATTATAGTATGAAGGTGGTTTTATGAAAAAGATAACTGATTTTATAGTTAATAAAAGATATTTTATACTTATATTATTTTTAATATTTACAGTATCATCTCTGTTAATATCTAGTAAAGTTAATGTAAATTATGATATATCTAAGTATTTGCCAAGTTCTTCTGAAACTAGAATTGGTATGGATATAATGGATAGTGAGTTTGATACAAATCTGAGTACTTTAAACGTTATGGTTAAAGATATTAAGAGTGTGGATGATTCAATAAAGTATTTAGAAAATATAAAAAATGTAAGTAAAGTAGAGTCTAAAACTAAAGGTGATTATACACTTTTTATACTCACATTAGATGCCAAAGATGATTCAAAAGAGGCAAGTGTAGTATACGATAGTGTATCTGAGTATTTTTCATCAAACTTAGTTGATACATCAGGAGATGTATCTGATTACAATAAGACAGTTTTACCTTTTTATATAATAGTTCTTGCTGTTGCAAGTGCTTTAGTAATACTAGTTATAATGTGTGAGTCATATATAGAACCATTTCTATTTTTAATAGCAATCCTAATTGCAGTTGCTCTAAATAGTGGGACTAATATAATATTTTCAAGTGTATCTAATATTACTAACTCAATTTCAGCGATACTTCAGATGGCACTATCTATGGACTATTCTATAATGCTTATGAATAGATATAGACAAGAAAGAGCTACACAAGATAAAATACCTGCTATGAAAAATGCTTTGTATCACTCATTTAAAGCGATATCAAGTAGTTCAATTACTACAGTAGTAGGTCTAATTGCCTTAGTATTTATGAGTTTTACAATAGGTAGAGATTTAGGATTTGTACTTGCTAAAGGAGTATTCTTAAGTTTAGTTAGTATATTTACAGTACTACCTTGTCTAATTCTTATGTGTGACAAATTAATATTTAAATTTAAAAAGAAAAGTCCTATAATAACACTTAACAAAGTAGGAAAAATATCTTATAAACTTAGATATTTTGCTTTAATACTATTTATAGTTATATTTATAACAAGTTACTTTTTAAAAGGTAATTTACAAATAGTATATACATCATCTGGTACAGATGAGATAGAAGATGTATTTACTCTAAATAATCAAATGGGTATTATATATGAAAACAAGGATGAAGAGACTATTTCAAATTACTGTAAAAAATTAGAAGAAAATGGTAATGTAGATGAAGTCCTTTGTTACGGTAATACCATTAATATGCCTCTTACTTATGATAAGTTAAATGATAAACTTAACGATTTAGGGTATGATACAAATGTAGAAGATTACTTATTAAAAATAGTTTATTATCACTACCACAACAAATCAGAAAATAATAAGATAAATCTAAATGACCTTTTAAAGTTTATTAAAAGTGATATTTACAAAAACGATAAAATGAGTAAAGATATAGATAGTAATATGAAAAGTGATATAGAACTTTTAAGTAATTTTACTGATACTAATAAAGTAAATAAGAAAAGAACTATAAAAGAGTTATCCGATATACTAAGCATTAAAGAAGATGTTGTAAAAGATTTAATGGTATATTATAACTCTAAAAATATAGATAAGAAAATGACTATAAAAGAGTTTGTTACTTTTATGAATAGTTATGTTTTAAATAGTAAATATAAGAGTAGTGTTACTGATGAAATGAAAAGCAATTTAAATAAAATATCTAAATTTATAGATAGTGACACTATAAATAAAAAGATGGATTCAAAAGAAATCTCTAATCTATTTGGAATAGATGAAAATCTTGTAAAGAGTTTATTTACATATTACTTAAGTAAAGGTAATATAGAAGATACTCTTACACTAGGTGAGTTTGCTTTAATAGCCAATAACACATTAAATACTGGATATGAGGTAAGTGATGAGGTCAAAAGTGATTTAGAGTTACTTCTTAAATTAAGTGATAAAGATACTATAAATAAAGAAATGACAATAAGTGAGATAGCAGAATTCTTTGAAATACAAGAATACGAACCATATTTATCTTTAATCACACAAAAACCTATAACTCCAATTAAATTTGTTGAAACTATATTAAATAGTCCGCTATATTTAAGTTTTATAACATCAAACTCACCAGAGTTAGAACCAAAACTAAAGAAAGCATACTTTATAATGAATAGTACAAATAGTGATACTAAATATACATATGAAGAAATTAGTACAAATCTAGGTATAGATATAGATATGTCTAAAAATGTTTATAGTGTATATTTATCAAGTAGTCTTAAATTAACTCCAGTAGAGTTTGTAGACTTTATACTATCTAGTAAAGATGATGAAATTTTAAAAGGTAACTTAGATAGTAATACTCTTAACGAATTAACTTTACTTAAAACGATTATGGAAAGTGTATTAAATAGTAGTACATATACATATAAAGAGTTATCAAAGGTGTTAAATATAGATAGTAATTCTTTATCACTTGTATATTCACTTTATGATTTACAAAATAAATCACTTGATATATCTTATAAAGATTTTATAGGTTTCTTAGTAAATGATGTATCAAAAAATACACAATATAAAAATAACTTTGATGAAGAATCACTAAATAGATTAGAGACTGTAAATACAATTATAAATGATTCTATTAATAATAAAAAATATACTAAAGATGAAGTATATAATATACTTTCAAAACTATCTAATAATTTAGATAAAAACTTAATAGATTTAGTATACATATATTATGGTAGTAAAAACGAATATAATAAAGAGTGGACACTTACAATAGAAGAGTTTTCAAGATATTTAAATGAAGAAATTTTAAATGATAAAAGGTTTGAAAGTTATATAGATGATAGCATGAAAGAGGATATACTTAATTCTAAAGACAGTATTAAAGATGCTAAAGAACTTTTAATAGGGGATAAATACTCACGTGTAGTTATTAATACTAATTTACTACCTGAATCTAAAGAGACATTTGAATTTATAAAAAATATTAAAGATGATTTGAGTAGTGAGACTAGTAAGTTTTATGTAGTTGGAGATTCTTTAGTTGCTTATGAGATGAGCAATACCTTTAACTCAGAACTTAACTTTATTACAATACTTACTATGATATTTATATTTGTTGTAGTAGTTGTAACATTTAAATCTATTTTAATACCAATAATACTTGTATTATTAATAGAGTGTGCGGTATTCTTAACTATGGGTATATTATCATTTATGGGTTCAGTATACTTTATATCAATATTAATAGTTCAAAGTATTTTAATGGGTGCGACTATTGATTATGCAATACTTTATACTTCTTATTATATTGAAGCAAGAGAAAAAAATGATATTAAAACATCTATTATAAGTGCCTATAACAATTCAATTCATACTATACTTACAAGCGCACTTGTACTTATAATTGTTACATTCATAGTAGGTAAATTCTCTAGTGCGGTTGCATCAAAGATATGTATGACATTATCAGAAGGAACACTTTGTTCTGCCTTGTTAATACTTATATTACTTCCTGCAGTTATTGCAGCATGTGATAAATTCTTAATTAAAAAGCATAAAAAATAAAACTGGCATCTGTCAGTTTTTATTGTATAAAGAAACAAAAAATGTAGTAATAACTATTATTAACAAAAGTATATTAAATTTGTTATTTTTTTAATTTGTTCGCTTGTTTTAGCTTTAAAATTATTGTATAATTTTCACTAGGAAATACGATAACTGTTGAGTACTTGCCAACTTCTTACAGGAAGGAGGCTTGATATTATGAAGAAAAAAGATTTATTAATCTCGTTTCTAATATTAATTATCATTTTATTAATAGTCTCTTTAATGATTCTATGCATAAAAAAATAGTACTCAATCTGCAATTAGATTAAGTACTTCAATTAGATTAAGTATAACTTAATAATAGGGTAAGTACTCAACACAGCAAAGTTAAGTATTTCCCTTTTTATTTTATGCAAATTTCCTTGCTAAATACATATTATCACAAAATTAATGTTTATGCAAGTTTCAAATAAAATTAAATTTATTAAATCTTTAATTATAACAGGTATATAACTTATAATATGTTAATCTTATAAAATAAAAAGTATTATTTGTATAACTGTAAAACTTAATTTATAAATTCTATTCGACATCATCAAAAAAATCTTTAGGATTAATGTTTAGTGCCTTTGCAATTTTTTGCAAAGTATCTAATGAAAATTGTTTTGTACACCCACTTTTTGTTTCAATTTTCTTTAGATAATCAACACTTATATTACTTTCCATCGCAAGTTTAACCTGTGTCCACCCCTTTAATTTCCTTTGTTTTTTAATATTCCTAGACACTAAATAATAGATATTGTAATCATCTTTCATAAATTCACACTTTCTTCTATTAGTATTCATCATAATAATTTTCTCATTAAAAAATAATATAAAATTTACGTTATAGTACACTTTTGTAAAAAAGTGTGTTATAATGTAATTGTAGAGTAGGAGTTAGATTTATGAAAAAGACATTTTTATTTAGTTTATTATTTGTAAGTTTAATATTAGTACTTAGTGGTTGTTTTGAAACAAAAGAAGAAAAAGTAAAGAGAAAAGAATATTCAAAACAGGCAAGTACAAATGCAGTTAACTATGTAAAAAATAAATATGGATTTACCCCAAAGGTTGTAAGTACAAACTGTACTTTTGATAGTTCAGACATGTTTTTAAGTAATTGTAATGATACAACGAATGTTATTCTTGAATATAATGGTAAAAAATTTCACGTGTTTATTGATGGCAGTAAAGAAAGTACTGAAGGAAAAGATAACTATCAATATGATGAAATAGTTAATGATTTATTAGAAGCAATAAAAAAAGACATTAATGTAGAACCGTATAAATATAATATTTTTTATGGATATGGTGATGTTGAAGGGTTAATAGATACATATTATGATGGAAATAATTTGGGTGAAATATTTAAAGAAGTAATGGTATATATTTCATTAGATTATGTAAATAATATAAATCTAGAAATGCTTCAAAATATTAATTTAACACAGACTTTAAATGCTTATAGTATATATTTGATAAATTATAAATCAGAAGATTTAGCAAAAGTATATAGTAGGGAATCATATTCTGATATTAATATTTATGAAATTGCGCCTAGTATAAATGATGCATTAATAATAAATAAAAGTGAAAGAAAATATTACAAATTTAATTTAAAACAGTTTGATGGTATTTATTATGGGGATGTTAAAAACAATGAAGAAGTAAGTTTGAGTTATGGACAAATGAGTAATCCTGAAAATTGGGAAGGACGTGGCGCTCATAATCCAACTCAGATAACCAGGACATATAGTATAGACGCAACACTTGATTCTATTTATATATATATTCCATTAAGTATGTTAGGAAATACTGAAAATTTAGATGTTGCATATGAGTGTGAAAGAAATGGAGAAACATATTATAATACCTCTCGATTAAAGGCTTATAAAAATTCTACTTATGCAGTTAGTAGTATACAATTAAATTCTTGCACTAATCCTAAATTTGCAGTATTTAAAAGTAAATATTAAGAGGTGAGATTATGATATGTAAAAAGTGTGGAAGTAATATAATAGATGGAAGTAAGTTTTGTACAAACTGTGGAGCAAGTGTTGAAGAAGTTAGTAATCAACAACAAAATTATCAAGTAAATGATACTTTAACAAAAAAAGAAATAAAAAGAATAGAAAAGGAAGAAAAGAAAAAAATACTGAAAGCAAGAGAAATAATAGGAACTGATTATCTAGTAACTTTAATACTAATCAATGTTCCATTTGTTTTACTCTGTAATTTTTATTTAAACGATTATGTTATTATCAAAATTATATTAGGTTATGTTTGGTATTTATTATTACCTTTATTAGGAGCGTATTTAATAAAATTAATACATTTCAAAAAACTTCAAAAATATATAACTTTAGATAATTATAAAAAAATAAAAAGATATTCAATTATGGATTTAGTTATATTAGGATTCTTCCATGTAGGAATAAATTTAAATATATTTGCTATTCCTGTAATAATATCTTATGTATTATCTGTTATATACATAATGTATGAAATGGATAAAATTTATAAAACTAAATTAGGAGTGAGATTATGATTTGTAAAAAGTGTGGAAGTAATGTAATAGTTGGAAGTAAATTTTGTATGAATTGTGGAGCAAGTATTGAAGAAGTTAGTAACAATCAAATTGTTCAAGAACAAACAAATCAAAATACCGTTTTGAATAATAATATTGATGCTAATAATTTAAACCAAAGTCATATGCAAGGAGATACAAATAACTCAAATTTAAATAATAATTTTAAAAAAGATAATAAAAAATTAATTATACTATTTTCTATAATAGGAGGATTAGTATTATTAGGTGTCGTTATAACACTAATTATGTTTTCATTAATTCCAAATAAAGATACTATTAATGATTCTAATAGCAACTATGAAGAAAATACCAATGATGTTGAAGTTGAAGAAAGTGGTAAAAGGATTGGTACTGAAGAGTTTGGATATGTAACTGTTCCAGATAATTGGGTCAGATTTTATGATGTGGATGGCTCTAGTACATATCAATATAGTTATGCTGGTATATGGATTGTAACTTTATATGCAGTTCCAAAAACACAAATAGATGCAAAATCTTATGCATCAAATGTTAGATATGCTATGGAATATGAAGAAGGTGCAACAAATGTTACAGGTGCAACAGTAACTTTAGGAAAATATAATGCATATCAAGTGTATGGATATTATCCTGATGATAATGTTTGGTTAGTTTCTTGGTATTTTGAAGCAGAAGATGGTAAAACACATTATCTTTCAATAGAGGGGCCAGATAGATATAGTGATAACTTTAATATTGCAAATACATTTTCGTTAGAGAAATAAAAAATATCTATCATAAAAGGGTTTTGTATAAAAATTTAAAGAAGTTATTAAAGGAGAATTATGAAAAAAATAGTTTTGAATTTAACTTGCTTTATTATTTTAGTAGGATTTATAACTAGTTGCTCTAACAATATTCCTCAAAAAGCAAAAAAATATTTGGAAAACAAGTATGGTGAATCATTTATATTGAATTCATCCATAGGCAGCAGCACAGATCAATCAAACTATGAGATATTCTTTTATTCGGAATCACATCCAAATAATATTGTAAAGGTATATTATGAAAATAAAGAATTCAAAGATAATTACTATGGGATCTTAATTAATGATGAATATAAATTAATGCTAGATAGTATCTTAAATAAGCATTTTAATCAAATAAAATATTATTTCAATTTTACAGCAAATTATTTTGATAGTAGTTTAGTTAATAAAAATCAATTTCAAGATGCTATAAGTCATTTTAAAGAATCTTTTTATTCCAATACTTTAATTTTCATAAACGATGATAACAATTTAACAGAATATGAATTTAATAATATTTTAAATGAATTACAAAACAAGGGATTGACAGGATACATAGCAATATACAGGTTATCAACAAGTGAATATGATTCTATTACTGATAGCAATTACAATAAATTTTTAAGTGAAAGTTATGAGATAAAGCCAATATTTAAGGCTACATATTAAATTTTAAAATGTATAGTTAATTAAATATTTAAAGACTAATTAAAGGAGAATTATGAAAAAAATAGTTTTAAGTACGATATGTATGATTGTTTTATTAGGATTAGTTGGGTGTGGTAAACCTTCAAAATCAGAAGGTGTTATGGAATATTTAAACGAAGAATATCCAGATGAGAAATTTACAATAATTGATAAAGAATATTTAGAACAAGTGGAAGGAAATTGTAATGAAGATGGATATAGTTATACAGTTAAATCAAATGATACAAATATTGAATTTACAGTAAAAGATATTTATGAAGAAACAAGTTATGGCACTTGTAATTATGGTTTAACTGATAATTATAGATTAAATTCAATGAAAAAATATGAATCTGAATTTAATGATAGTAGGTTATTTATTGGTGAAGGTGAACAATGGATGATAACAATTAAAGTAAATTATGAAGACTTTAATTCTTCAACTGAACTTGCAAATGTGTTATATAATTTTAAGACATTTTACGAAAATAAAAAGCCATTTACAAAAGATAGTGATGTTGAAGTACACATATATAAACTAGGAGTGCAACTTCATGGGAATGTGAAATTAACGTATAGTAATCGAAATATAACATTATCAGATATAAAAAACGATATAGAAGAAATAATTAATAATTAGGTGGTTTTATGAAAAAAATAGTTTTAAGTACGATATGTATGATTGTTTTATTAGGATTAGTTGGATGTGGTAAACCTTCCAAATCTAAAGATGTTATGGAATATTTAAACGAAGAATATCCAGGTGAGACATTTGAAATTATTAGTAAAAATAGTATAGAACTTGAAAATTCTACCTGTGGAGATGATACGGTTTTAGGAAATAAATGGGAAATTAGGTCGAAAACAACTAATATAGAGTTTATAGTTAGTGATGATTATGATTTTAATTCTTTTGTATGTGAATTTGTTTTAAGAGATAATTATAAATTGCAGACAGTAAAAAAATATGTTTATGATTATAATGATACTAGAATTATTGTGAACGATAAAGGATATGGGGATTATGTTAATATTAAAGTAAATTATGAAGATTTTAGTTCTTCAATCGAACTTGCAAATGTGTTATATAATTTTAAAGTTTTTTATGAAAATAAACCGTCAAGAAAAAACGTTAATGTATCTGTAGATATATTAAAAGCAGGAGAATATGTTGGATATTTTCGTATAATGTATGCTGATAAAAATATAACATTATCAGATATACAAAATAATATAGAAGAAATAATTAATAAGTAGGTGTAATGTATGAAGAAGTACAAAAATATTTTATTAAGTTTAGTTTTATTTCTTATAATAGGGGTATGTAATGTTAAAGCGGCTGAACTTACAGATTTAAAAGCAACATTAAAAAAGTCAGCAGAATTAAAAAATTCGTATCAGGATTTATATGTTGAAGTAACTTCAGATAATTTTAGTGAAAACGATTATAGAGCACTTTTTTCTAAATCTACTGATAATATTCCAACTAATGTTTCTAATGGAGAAGAATTGAGTTTTGTTTCAATTTCTTTGGATAATCGTAAAATTGGTGAAATACAAGATTATTTAAAATATGCTTCTCAGTATGGGAATTTATATATTACTTTATATGAATATAATGGTTCCTCTTTTGATAAGGCATCAAGTCCTATCTTAATTGAAAGGCCAAGCTATTTACCATATACATATAGAATTGTTTCACAGTTTTATTCTGATAAAAGTGCATCATTTAAAATAAATGAGATTTATAATGAAAATTCAACAATAAAATTTAAAATTGGAGAAGTAAAAGATATTGAATTGTTAAAAAAATTTAGTAATACAAGTAATTTACCTTATGAAGAATTAATTGAATATGCAAAAAATGATTTAACACCCATTCAAATTAATCAAGTAAAAATAAATTCTAGAAATTCAGGAATTGCTGATGGAGAATTTACAGATGTTTATGATACAACTAATATAGTTGATGGTAGATATTATTATGTATATACAGAAATTGATACTGAAAGTGGAATATATTATCCATTAGTGGATATAGGATTGTATAAATCTCAATATAATAAAAATTTAATATCATCTAATTATAAAAATGACTCAGAATATGAAAGTAATTCAAAAGAAACAGATGAAGATATTGATATAAAAGATGAAGCCATCCAAAATGTTAATGTACCTGATACAGCAAGTTCAAATAATATAATATATATAATTATAGGTATTGTTTTAGTCATAATAGGTATATCGTTAATTCTTATACCATTAATAAAGTTCAAAATAAAAAATACAAAGGACAGTATATAACTTATACTGCTTTTTTTGTAATCTTGTATAAAAAACAATTGAAAACATAAATAGTATTTGATATACTGTTTATGCAATAAAATAATGTTATATAGTGCTTTTATATTATAAATGATAGGATGTGATTATATGTGGATGGATAAACCTACAAAAATAAGACAGTTATCTCCTGAGATAGAATATATTATGTGTATAGATGAAAATGGAAATAGTAATAATATTACATATATATTAAAGAAAATATCTAATAATAAAGAAGTTCAAGAGGATGAAAAGTATTTTACTATAACAGGGTGTATTTTTAATAAAAAAGATTACATGAGTGCTAAAAAGAAAATTAAGTTATTAAAAAACAAATATTGGGAAAATGGTATGTTTTACGATGATAAACAAAAAATAAAAAAAGCAGTTTGTTTTCACTCTAGGGAAATAAGAAAACATGATAATTGTTTTAATGATAATGTAATAAACTATGATGAATTTATTTTAGATTTAACTGACTTAATGAAAAATATAGAATGTAAAATAATATCTATAAGTGTAAATTTATATGAGTATTTAAAAAGAGGATATACGCATAATGTTTATAATGTTGCTTTCGATTTTTTATTAGAACGATATATTTATAATACTGATAAAAGTAAAAAGGGACTTATAATGTTAGAGGCTAGGGGTAAAGAAGAAGATAATTATTTGTTAGAACATATAAGTAAAGTTATTTTAAAGACTGGCACCAAAAGTATAAAAGCATCTGAATTGAAATCGAAAATTAAAGGTGTTTATTTTAATCCTAAATGGAACGAAGAATATAGTTCAACTTATATAGGACTAGAAGTCGCAGATTTATATTCATATCCAATTCATAAATATATAAAATTGAATAAAAAAGATAAGGCATTTAAGTCTTATGAAGATAAAATAGTTGAATATCCTAATTATACTAATAAAGGTATAAAAGTATTTCCAAATGAAAATAAAAAATAAGAACTGGATTACCAGTCCTTACCGTCCGCGATACCACGAACCCCAAGTGAATTAAATCACTTTTGTATAACTAGTATAACAAAATTAAAAACTATTGTCAACTAGTCATTATTATTATATTTATTAAATATTTAATTATAACATAGTATAGAGTTATTTATATAAATCTTCTTAATTTACACCCTCTATCATAAGTGATATAATACTTATGTATTAAAGGAGTATTTATGTTACAAATTAAGTATGATGATGAATTTAAAAATCTAATTAATGAACCTATATGTGACTTTTGGAAATTAAAAGAAGATATACCAGATAATGTTATAGAATTTATAACCGATATATCAAATTCAATAGTAATAAAGACCTATGATAATTTCTTATACTGTTCTAGGTGTGTGAATAAGTTAGATGAAAATAATATATGTAGTATATGTGGCAAAAATTATAGTGAAACTGTAAACAATCCAAAATATATAAATATAATAGCTGATATTAATGATATAAGATATTTTCCATACACTATCCATTATTATGTATTTGATATAAAGGGTAATGATGTAATATTATATATCATAAAAGAGTCAATATACTATAATAATCCTACTACTGTAAAGCCATATAAAACAAGTGAAATAATTATAAATAAAGCATATAAAATAAATAAAAATGGAATGTATGAATTAATTTCAAATAAATATTATAGTTTTGATGAAATAGATAAATTTATATATGATGATGAGAGTAATAACTTTGCTTTAGATAATGAATTAAACGATTATATAGACTTTAAATTTATATACACAGATAATATAGATATGCTTAAAAATACTGTTTATAAATATAGCCATATATGGGATGCGAAGGAGTATTTAAACGAATGTGAAATATGTGTTGGTAATATAGTATATAGTCCTATTCATTTAAAACAGTTCGAGTATTTAATAAAACATAAGTTATACAATCTCGCACTAGATGATTCATACTTACTTAAATATGAAAACAAGTATAAAGAATTTTTTAATAACGATAAGTATTTAAACTTTATGATAGAAAATAATCTTGATAACAAAGAGTTTAACGCACTTACTATGTGTAAAAGAACTGATATGTCATTAATAAAATTCATATCAGAGAAATTATACTATATTGAAAAAATACTAGAAATACAAAAAATAAATTTAGTTGAATTAAAGAAATATTTTGACAGTCAAAATTTAAGTAACGAATACTTAGTAGAATATTTAGATTATCTTAGTATTGCAAAAAAACTAGGTCTTGATATAAAAGATAAAAAGATTTTATATCCAGATAATTTATTTGATGCACACGATAAATTATATACTGAGATAACTATACTTGAAGACCCATCTATAAATAAAGATATAAGTAAACTATCTAGTTTATTAGAGTTAAATGTTTACGAAGATGATAAATATATAATAATACCTGCTAGTTCAATAGAAAGTTTAGTAGATGAAAGTACTCAACAACAAAACTGTGTTAGAACATATTCTAAAAGATATAGTAATAACGATGTACAGATATATTTCATGAGAAAAAAAGAAGATATAACTAAATCTTTTGTAACAATAGAAGTTCAAAATGGTAAAATCATTCAGGCTAGAACTAAGCTTAATGAACTTCCAAGTTCTGATGTAAATTTAGTATTAAAGAAATGGGAAAAACAAATTATCCCAGTTATTAATGAATAAAAAAATAATTTATATATTTACTAATTCATTAAATTAATATAAAAATATTAAACTCTACGAATGGTATAGTAATAAATTTAATTTGTGTGCTATAATAGTTGGGAAAGGTAGGGAACTATGATAGAATTAGTAAATTTAAGCAAAGTATATAAATCAAAAAAAGGTGCCTCTACAACAGCTTTAAACGATGTTAATTTAAAGATTGGTAATAAGGGCATGGTATTTATAGTAGGTAAAAGTGGAAGTGGTAAATCAACTCTTCTTAATTTACTTGGAGGACTTGATGGAGTTACTAGTGGTAAAATACTTATTAATGGTAAAGATATTAGTAACTTTGAAAGTAAAGAATACGATGCATATAGAAATACATATATAGGATTTGTATTTCAAGAATTTAATATATTAGAAGAATATAACATATATGAAAATATTAGTCTTTCATTAGAACTTCAAAATCTAAAGTCAACTAAAAGTGATATCGATAAACTTTTAGATAAACTTGGAATAAGTGGACTTGGAAATAGAAAAGTAAATGAATTATCGGGTGGACAGAAGCAAAGAGTCGCACTTGCTAGAGCATTAATTAAAAATCCTGAGATAATTTTAGCAGATGAGCCAACTGGAAACCTAGATAAAACTTCAAGTGCCCAAATATTTGAAATATTAAAAGAAATAAGTAAAGAAAAATTAGTAATAGTAGTCTCACACGATATAGAATCTGCTAGAACTTATGCAGATAGAATAGTAGAAATAGAAGATGGTAAAATAAAGAGTGATACAGATGCTTTAACTGAAAGTGAAATAAAACCATTTAAATTAAAAAAATCAAAACTACCTAATCTATTTGCTTTAAAGATGGCATTTGCAAATTTTAAATATAAACCATTTAAACTAATTATGACAATTATTTTAACGACATTCTCTTTAATATTTATGGGTGTTACTATAAACTTTTATATGTTTGATAAGAATCTATTTATTACAAACACTATGAAGGATAACAATAATTATGTTTACGATGTTAAAAATACAAAATTCTTTTATAGTTATGGAGCTATTGATTCCGTTGATGTAAAATTTACTTTAGAGGATTTAAAAAATATAGAACCAATAACTAAATCTAAAGTGAATGCTATATATTATTTATACAATAATAACAAGTTATTAGAATTTGAATTTGGGCCTAATGAGATTGTAAACACAAACGACTTTTACAGGCCAATTGGTTCACCTAGTTTTGTCGATGTAAAAGATACAAGACTTTTAAACAATATAATAGGTAGTATTCCTGTTAATAATAACGAAGTAGTAGTGCATAAATATTTTGCAGATTATGCGATTAAATTTGGAATAAAACTAGTAGATGATACTTTATACTTTCCAAAAGATTATAATGATTTAGTAACTTCTAAAAAAGAGATTAAACTTGGGGATAATTCCATTATAATAACTGGTATTATTGATGATGATGACACTTTATATAAAGATGCAAAAGAAACAGGTAAATTTAAAAGTAGCCGTTTGCAACAATACTATAGTGAAAATTATAAAGGAAAAGATAGTTATGTATATGGTATTGGACTAATCGATAATATAAAATTAAACGAGGATAAATTATCAACTTTAGATTATACAATGCTTAAATTTAAAATTGGACTTAGTGAAGAGTTTGCTTCAGGTAATAGACCTTTTAAGGTATTAGATAGTGAGATTAATGTAATTAATGAAAATGGAAACAGTAGTATATCGAACCTAGAAAAAGAAGAGGTCTTAATTTCTTTAGATGCATTAAAGCAAATATATGGAGAAAGAAATGGAACATTCGATAATAATTTACTCGAATTTATAAAAAATAATGCTAATTTAACTTATGATGAAGCCTTAGTAAGATTTGTAAGTGATTATTTAAAAGACCATTCAGACCTTGCTCTTATATTACGCAATTATGCTGAAGAAACAGAGTATAGTGTTACTATAAAGGGTGTTACACTAGATGATACTAACTATGTAAGTTATGGTTATATTAATGATTCTGCACCTAAAACAAAAGAACTTATAGGTGCAAGAGTATATGATGATGATATTAATAATTTAAAAAGTACATTTAGTAAATTAATATTTAGAGATAATTTTGATAGGGATGAGGTAGGAACTTTTTATACTTTTATTTTGGACCACCACGATGATATCGGTTCTATAATTATGATATATAAATCTTTATCAAAGTATATTCTAGTAGTTAGTTTAGTATTTGTATTATTTAATATATTACTATTTTCAAACTTTATAGGAGTTACAATATCATACTCTAAAAAACAAATAGGTATTTTAAGAGCGCTTGGAGCAAAAGCAGAAGATGTTACAAAGATATTTAGTTTTGAAGCGTTGATAATTGGACTTATTGCTTGGGTATTATCTATTATAGGATTTATTCTAGTTTGTAATTTACTTAATAATTCTATATTTGGAAGTATGTATTATACATTAAATGGAATAGTTAGAAATCCATTTATACCAATCATAATGCTTGTTTATACTATTGCAATATCATTTTTAATAACATTTATATCTACTAGTAAAGTAACAAAGATTAAACCAATAGATGCTATATTAAATAAATAGAAAAAGTGCGCTTTTTCTATTTTTATATAAAATCATATATACTATTGATATATAAATATACGTTTGGTATAATATTAGTGGATACATTTGAAATATGTCAGATGTTTTCCCTTTCAATTATCAAAAGATAAAAGAAAGGTGGTGGTTAATTATGACAAAAAGAGAACTATCTCTATTTATTATAATTCTACTATTATTTTTTATAGTAATCACCTTACTATTTAAATAATAAAAACATCTGATTTCAACAATAGTTGATTTCAGATGGTATCCCAAGGGACTACATCTGATTCCGCAAATCAAATGTATCCTTTTTTAATATATGCAAATTTTCTTTGCCATATTCATTATATTATATTTATTAGCTCTTGTCAAATCTATCGATTATATAATAAGTGCGCTTTTTCTATTCGTGAAATGAAAAAGTAAATTCCAGTTTCAAAAAATGTAAAAGGAATGTAAGAGAAACCTCTATTTTAAAGAGGTTTTTGTATGAGGATAAATTGAAAAAATATAAAAAATATGATAGAATACTAAATGTATTTAGAAATTTTGCCACGACGAAAAGACAAAAGGCTATAGAATTTTTAAAAATGTAAGACTAAATTCCTTTTGCTAAATAGTAGGATAAATTTGTAAAATATGGGTGTTTCTAAAATACACAATAAGAACTAATTTTTCTTATTATGCTTTATGAGATAAGGTTTTAGGGTGACCTCATCTCTTTTAATTTCATTAATATTTAATAAGTTTAAGATTTCTTTACCTCTATCTTTATTTTCAGGAGTACTCATAATAAAGCAAAATACTTCATAAGGAGTTTTATCTTTTAAAGATTTTCTAGGAGTAGAATTGATATGAGAAAACATTAAATCTAAGTCTTCTTGAGTAATATTTGATATATCATCTCATTAGGTATAATATCTCTAATGTAATTATGGGTATTTTCAACATGAGGTTTTTGAGAAGATTGATAAGCATCACAATAAAAAATATTTGTTCTAAATTCACCAGTTCGTTGATTAAATTCAAATAAATCAACTTTTTCAAATTCAACACCTCTGTCAGTAAGAATTAAAGAGAAAAGTTCTCTATATAAATCATGGCCAAGTTTATCTTCAAGAGAATCTAAAGATTTAGACATTGATTCTGAAGTTTTGTCTTTATGTAAGAAACCAATCATAAGACCAGAACCTTCAAAATAAAAGGTTTGTATAAAAGGACCTGATTGAGAGTTTAAGACAGTATCCATTTCAGTAGTAGGGATTTCAGGATTTTCATCTTTAAAATTAAGATAATCTTTGTATGTATGATTTAGATAATTAACTGGTTCTTTTCTTTTTTTGTATTTATTTTTAAATTGCTTTCTATTAACTTGTTCTTTTAAAGAGAAATTATCAATACCATATTCTTTAAAGACTCCCATTTCAATATAATTATAAAGAGTTTTAATACATTGCTTAATTTCAGAATGACTAGATTTAATTTGATATAAGGACTGACCTTGATCTAATAAAGGCTTTAAAATATTAGCTAATTCCTTTACTTCTAAAGTAGTCATATTAATACCTTCACGGAAATCAACTAAATCAGTTTTATATTCTTCGTTAGCATAAGTAGCATAATAAAAATATTTATCAAGATGACACTTAGAGATATTAGGACACTTATTACAAGCACCAGGAGATTTATCTCTTTTATTACATTTAATTTCTTCATAACGAGAACATTGCTTTTTACAACCACCACATTCTTGTCTATGAATACAAATAGAAGGATAAATAAATTGATTTCTAGGTTTAAAAGTTCTATGTTTTTTAATTTCTTTAGCAACAGTAGTAGGATCTTTACCAATAGTTCTAGCAATATCAACTTTATTAGAACGATTTTCAATACCAGTTTGAATAATTTTCCTTTCATCAAGAGTTAAATGTTTATTATCATGGATTTGTTTTGACATAATAAAATACCTCACTTTCAAAGTCGAAACACCCATACGAGATATTATACAAAAAGGAATTTAGTCTTACAAATCCCATACTGGAATTTGATGTAAGACTAAATTCTACATTAATATATTGAAACTGGAATTTACTTTTTCATTTCACGCGCTTTTTCTATTTTTATATAAGATTATATATACTATTGATATATATATGTATGTTTGGTATAATGTTAATGGATACATTTGAAATATGTCAGGTGTTTTCCCTTTCAATTATCAAAAGATAAAAGAAAGGCGGTGGTTAATTATGACAAAAAGAGAACTATCTCAATTTATTATAATTCTACTATTATTCTTTATAGTAATCACCTTACTATTTAAATAATAAAAACATCTGATTTCAACAATAGTTGATTTCAGATGACATCCAATAAGGGATTACATCTGATTCCTCGAGTCAAATGTATCCTTTTTAATATATGCAAATTTTCTTTGCCATATTCATTATATTATATTTATTAGCTCTTGTCAAATCCATGGATTATGGAAAAAATGCGTTTTTTCTATTTTTGTGCTATACTATTTATGGAGGATGATATTATGTGCACAGCAGTAACATATAAAACAAAAGATAGTTATTTTGGTAGAAATTTGGACCTGGAGTATTCATATAAAGAAACAGTTACAATTACTCCACGAAACTATCCATTTAAATTTAGAAAAGTAGGCGATAATAATAAACATTTTGCTATTATAGGAATGGCTTATGTTAGTGACAATTATCCACTTTACTATGATGCGATTAACGAAAAAGGACTTGGTATGGCAGGACTTAATTTTCCTTCGAATGCACATTATTTTGATGTAAAAGAAGGCTTAAACAACATATCTCCATTTGAGTTAATACCGTATATATTATCTAACTATTCTAAGGTTAGTGAGGTAAAAGAAGCACTAAAAAATATTAATATAATTAACATTAATTTTAGTGATGAGCTTCCTTTATCGCCACTTCACTGGATTATAGCAGATAAAACATCATCAATAACAGTAGAATCAGTAAAAGATGGATTAAAAGTGTACGATAATCCAGTTGGTGTTTTAACTAATAATCCTACATTCGATATGCAGATGTTTAATTTAAATAATTATATGAGTTTATCTATTGAGCCACCAGTTAATAATTTTTCTAAAGATTTGGAATTTTCTACATATAGTAGGGGAATGGGGGCCTTAGGACTACCTGGTGATTTATCTAGTCAATCAAGATTTGTAAAAGCAACATTTACAAAGATGAACTCATTATCAGATGAAACAGAAGTGTCAAGTGTAAATCAATTCTTTCATATTTTAACATCAGTCGAACAACAAAGAGGATGTGTTCATATGGGTGAGGATAAATATGAGATAACTATATATAGTTCTTGTGCGAATATGGATAAAGGTATTTATTACTACACTACTTATGATAATAGAAGAATAATAGGTATAGATATGCATAAAGAATCCTTAGATGGTAGTGAACTTATAAGTTATGATTTAATTAAGAATGAAGAAATTTATATTCAAAATTAGGAGAAATATGAAGAAAATATTAATATGTTTAATTGCTCTTGTAGCAGGTTTAACCCTAACTGGGTGTGAAGACAAATTAAAAACAACTATTAAAGATACTGCTGAGTTAAATGAGATAGATGGCGTTACTATGACAATAAAAAAGGGTACACTTACTAGAACGGGAGCTACAATTATAATTACTGATGTGAGTGGTAAAAGTAATATTTATGGAGCAGACTATAGAATAGATAAGAAAGAAAATAGTAGTTGGACTCCATTAAAATCATTAGATGGAAGAGAATGGACACAGTTTAAGTGGAATGCAATCGGTTATACAGTAGATAAAAATAATAAATTAGAGATGGATATAAATTGGGAAAAATTGTATGGTAAGTTAGAAGATGGAGAATATAGAATAGTAAAAAGCACTGATGAATATTTAAAAGATATATTATACATAAAATACTTTTCAGTTGAGTTTATAATAGGAGGATAAATTGAAAAAAATATTGATTTCATTATTGTTTATACTTTTTATAACTGGTTGTTCTAATAATAGTATCACAAAATACATAGAAAAAAATATGAATTTAGATGTATCATCTTGTAAGGTTATAGAAAATAGTGATACTCACGGTGGATTTTTAGGCGATGGAGAGACTATTTTTAAAGCAGATTGCTCTAGTGTGAAAGATGAGATATTAAGTGAGATTAAAACTTGGAATGCTTTGCCACTTTCTCAAAACTTAGATGTAATTATGTATGGTGGGACTTTAGATGGAACTACTTATGGATATAATTTTGGTATAAAAAATGGTATTCCTAAAATAGATAACGGATATTATTACTTTATAGATAGAAGTGATTATGCAAAGGATATAAATAGTGATAAAGATATTTTTAGAATTTCATTTAATTTTGATTTAGCACTTTACGATATAGACACTAATATATTTTATTTTTACAAATTGGATACATAAACTAGTGTCTTTTTTCTTTATATGATATAATAGACTTGTAAACATAGGAGGCGTTATGCAATCTAAAAAGTACATAATTATTGGATTTTATCTTAAATACTTAATCCTTTTATTACTATTTAAAGTAATATGGGTATTTCAATACTTTGATAATTATTTTATAGTATTTATACCACTATCATATCTAGTAGTAAAATATACTTTTATATACCCTTTAGAAAAGAATAAATATCCAAAAAAAGATTATTTATTGCCAGTAATTATAGGATATACAATATTGAATTTAATTTTTGGAATGCATTTATTATACGATATATGTATTATAGTATTTTTATTAATATTAAAAGATAAAAACACGACAGTTGAACAAGAGACGAGTAAATATATTAAAGAATATTATGAAAATAAAAATAAATAAAGTGAGTAAAAAAGTTTAATAATTATACTTTTTTCAGTCACACTAATTTGAGTTCACATCTGTTTTAAAAGAGTATTTATTAAATGATATTAGATGTGTGCAACTAAAAAGATATCTAGGTCAACTAAAATTATTCTATTTGCAACCAAAACTATGTATATTTTAAATAAAAAATGTAGTAAACTTAAATCGTTAAGGAGGATTATATGATAGAACTTAAAAATGTATGTAAGACATACAAATCAAAAAAGGGAAGTAAGACAAAGGCACTCAATAATATATCTTTAAAGTTTGATGAAAAAGGTATGACTTTTATACTTGGTAAAAGTGGAAGTGGTAAGTCCACACTTTTAAACATACTTGGAGGACTTGATAAATATGATAGTGGAGATATGCTAATACTAGGTAAGAGTAGCAAAGACTTTAATGCTTCTTTATTTGATTCATATAGAAATACCTATGTTGGATTCGTATTTCAAGAGTTTAATATATTAGAAGACTATAATGTATACGAAAATATCGTTTTAGCCCTACAGTTACAACAAAAAGATATAGATAAAGAAAAAATAGATAACCTACTTGATAAATTAGAGTTAAGAGATTTAAAAAATAGAAAATTAAACGAACTATCAGGTGGACAAAAACAAAGAGTCGCAATCGCACGCGCACTAATAAAAGACCCTAAAATAATACTTGCAGATGAACCAACTGGAAATCTCGATAGTAAAACAGGTAAGCAAGTTATGGACTTACTAAAAGAAATAAGTAAAGAAAAACTTGTAATTATTGTTTCACACGATACAGAATCTGCTGATAAATATGGTGATAGAATAATTGAAATTAAAGATGGCAGCGTTATAAAAGATACAAAAGAATGTGTAACTAAAGATGATAAAGATACCTATAAACCTATTAAATCAAAACTACCATTTAAAGATAGTTTTAAACTGGGAATAGGTAGTTTAAGACATAAAAAGATTAAATTAGTATTTACAATATTACTTACAATAGGTACTTTACTATTTTTAAGTATTATGGATACATTATCAAATTACAATGTTGAGGAAGCCCATTCCAAACTATTAGTAGATAAAAAAGAAGAATTTATAAAAATAGAAAAGTATTATTTCTTTAATAACAAGTATGATAAATACGACTTTTATAATAAAGACCAAGTTAAATTAACTATAGAAGATGAGGACTACATAAATTCAAAACTTAAAAATAAGTATTATCCTATATATAAATTACAGGAGTCACACACATTTATGCAAATTGGTGAGGCATTAAAGATAGGAGATATCGCCCACAATAGTTTTTATTTAGAAATGGGTGCGTACCGTCCTTTAAATATAGTAGTTGTAGACAATTTTAACAATTTTACAAAAGAAAAAATAATAGGAAGATATCCTAGTAATTATAATGAGATATTAATTCCAAATTATATGGCTGATTTAATTATTGAGGGTGGTATTACAACTTATGAGAAAAACGATGTAGATGAATTTAGCGATGATTATACATTTAAGCCTAAAGATTATGAAGATATAATAAATAGTAATAAAACATTCTATTTTGGAAGTAAAGGTAAAGTAAAAATAGTTGGAATAATAGATTATGATTTATCTAAATATAATTCATTAAAAAATAGAGAATATGATTATGGTGCTATGACTGATGAGCAATTTGATTTATTGGATGAACTTATTTTAAAAGAAAAAAATTTATATAATAATGTCTATGTAACTAGTGAATTTATAGAAAAACTAGATGTTGCTAATATAGAAGAATTAGATGAAAATACTGTTTTCTTTAATTTAGATAGTGATGATGTTGATTTACAAAGAGAGGGTTATTATATAGCCCCAGCAATACTTCAAAATGAATTAGAGTATTATGATGGAACTAAGTGGGTAAAGACTAAAAATTTAAATAAAAACGATGTTATTATAAATATATATCAATTAATGAAAGGTTCTTTACAAGACTACGAAAAAGGATTAGAAAAGTATATTTCAAATAATCCAGATGTAGATGTAGAAACACTAGAGAAGAGATACTTTGTTAATTATATAAAAGATTTTGATATAATCGGTAAAAAAGTAAATCTAAAAGTTAAAAATAGAATTGATGAAGTCGTTAACGATTATAAAGATTTAAACATTATTGGTATTACAGGATTTAGTGATACTCAAAGTAGAAATTATTATTTATCTAATGATTTAGTTGGCGAATATAAAATAGAAGTAATACAAAAGACAGGTTATCTTGTACCAATGTCAGATTATAAAGACTTTAAATATATGTTAACTATATTCCCTTATAATAGTGAAATACAAGCAGTCACACCTTATAGTGAAGAAGTTACAATGCTTGTAAGGACTATAGAAATATTAAAAAATATAGCGTTCTATGTAAGTTTAGTACTATTTATATTTACAGTATTTTTGATAGGTAACTTTATTATGACAAGTATTCACTACCGTAAAAAAGAGATTGGGGTTTTAAGGGCTCTTGGAGCGAGAAGTGTTGATATTGTTAAGATATTCTTATGGGAAGGTATTGTAATGTCATTTATATCAGCTACTATTGCATCGATATTACTTGTTTTAGTAACTAATTTACTAAATAATGTAATTATGGCAGGTACAAATTTGATACTAACACCTTTCATACTTAATATAAGACAGTTTGTATTAATATATTTAGTTGTATTTATAGTAACTATTATATCAAGTATTATACCAATCATTAAGATATCTAAAATGAAACCAATAGATGCTATTTTAAACAAGTAGTATATAAATATAATAAATTAAGTTTAGAAATGTGAAGATTATGTGAAATTTTCACTTTTTTAAAACTTTTTTCAAGAAAAAAAAGGAAATCGAAAAGTTTTGTAGAATGATATATATGGGAGGTGATATATATCATTTTTAGTTTAGGCTGAGTAGTTTCTATAATAAAAGAATAAAAAGGGAACAGATTGGAGGAAATTACATGATAAATGAAAAAGAGTTTATCTCACTTAAATTCGATTTACTTTTTAAAAAAGTATTTGGAAGTGAGGAAGATTTAATTCCAATAAAGAAGTTACTTAAAGAAGTGCTAGGAATAGTACCTAAAGATGTAAAGATATTAAATAGTGAACTAGTAGGTAGACCATATAAAGATAGAGATGTAAGAGTAGACTTAGTAGTAGAGTTAGAGGACTCTACAAAAATAAATGTAGAAGTAAATACCGATGTAACACAAACTCTAATAGAGAGAAATGTATATTATATGTGTAGGAATATGAGTATGGACTTAGCTCCCAAAAGAATATTAGGAAAAATAAATAGACATATACAAATAAACTTAGATTATAGTGGAAAACATGTTAATGATAAAATAAGAATGTACAAAAAGTGGAAAATAAAAATGTACAAAATTGTACATAAAATAAACCCACAAAAGTACATTCTTTTTTGATATAATTACTCCAGAATTGGAGGTGAAAAGAATGGTAAATTGGAAAGGAGCTAGAACATGTTTCGAAACTGTAAATACAAAGCCTAATTATTCTGCATTAGGAAGATTATATAATGTTGATAGAAGAACAGCTAAAAAAAGATATAATGGGATTGAAAACAAACAAACACGGGAAAGACATTCAATATTAGATAAATATCAAAATATAATAATAGAAAAATGTAATATACCAGGAACAAATATAAAATCTGTTTATAAATATATTCAAATGAATATTGATAATAATATTGGAACATACTCAAATTTTAATAAATATATTCATAAGAATAAAGAAATTATATTTAACGATAATAAAGAAGCTCATGTATTATTGGAAACTGATTATGGAGTTCAATTACAATTCGATTGGAAAGGACCTATAAAACTTCATTTTAAGAATGGAGAGATAATTGAGTTTTATATATTCTCTACTACTTTATGTTCATCTAGGTTTCATACATTTATCTACAGTGAATTTATGACATTAGAATCAGTTGAGAGATGTTTGATTGAAACCTTTGAAATAATTGGAGGAATTCCCAAAGAATGTTTAACTGATAATATGTCATCTATTATTAACTATTCTGAAAAAGCTTTTACGAATGAATTTAAAGTTTTTGCCAAAGATATGGGTTTTATTCCTAAACATTGTAAAATAAATAGCCCTGAGACAAAAGGTAAAGATGAATCCTGTAATAGATTTATGAATTGGCTGTTACCTTATGACTATGAGTTCAATACAAAAAATGAATTGTTAGAAATTGTAAAGAATTTAAATAAAGAAATAAATAAAGAAGTAAGTCAAACAACTAATATGCCACCTGTCACTTTATTTACAAAAGAAAAAGAATACCTACAACCATTACCAAATAAAACAATAATTGAGCAGTATTTAGATTCTTTAATTGCCGTTAAAGTTCAAAATACTATGTTGTTTTACTATAAAGGTAGTAGATATTCAGTACCAAAGAAGTATATTAACAAAACTTTAAAAGTAAAAGAAATTGATAATAAACTTCAAGTGTATTATAACAAAGAATTAATAAAAATACACGATATAAATGATAAAAAAATAAATTATGATTATCAAGACTATGTTGAAGGACTAAGTTCTAGTATATATAATAAATCACAAGAAGAAATAGATAAATTAGCTAAACATAATCTTGAACTATTAAATAAAATAACAAAAAAGAAAGAAGGATAATAAAATGAATGGAAATATAAGAAAAAAATTTAATATAGAAATAAAAATAAGTAATTATTTATTAGATTTAAAAAATTATGCCCAAGGAGCATATTATTATTTAACCAATAATCCATTAGTTACTGATAAAGAAGAAATTATATCATGTTTAGAGTCAGTACCAGAAATTATTGAAATAATAGACAAATTAATAGGAGAACTGGAGGTCTTGTACGAAAATGAACAATTACAATAAATTATTGAACAATTTAGAAACTTTAAAATTAAATAAGATAAGAGAAAATATAGATGAATACATAGATTTAATTAATAATAAAAAGAAAAACTTTATAGATTCATTATATGAACTTACAAATTTTGAAATAAATGTAATGGAGGAAAAGAGAATATCACATTCAATACAATTTGCAGGATTTCCATTCATGAAAAGCT
>CANRBR010000006.1 GCA_947628915.1 uncultured Bacilli bacterium
CATATGTATGTTTTAAAAAAGATGGAAAGGAATACTGTATAGAAGGGAAAGATGAATCAACATATGAAAAAAATTGGCAAATAATGCGAGATGCATTTGGAGAAAGTTCATGTTCTTTTGAATATGGTTATCCTAAATGTACTGCTGGATCGCTCTTTGTGGATATGAATTCCGATGGTGCTACTGTATATGCCAAATTTGACAAGAGTTATTGCTTTGTGGTTGGTGGTAACAATTTCTATTGTGGTGAAAATTAGATTTGACCTTATAATTTAAGAGATTTAATGCTTAATTTAATTGATATTAAAGCGTATTTGAGTGTAATTTTAATACTATAGTTTAGCTAATAATATAGTTTACACATTTTGTTAAACTATATTTTTTTTTTTATTTTTTTAACAAAATATTGTTAAAAAATTTAATCTGTGGTAAAATTAATATGTATAATGATAACTATAATAGAATGTAGGTGATATTTTGAGAGAGTCTGTATGGGGTTATGCCATTATGGTACTTGGGTTACTTGCTGTTGGAATTATATGGTTTTTTGCTAATGCGACTAGAACTGACCAACACAATTATAATTTGCTAAAAGAGACAGTAGAAGCTTCTATGTATGATGCAATAGATTTAGCAGCCTATAGAAAAGATGGTACTGTTAGAATAGAAGAAGAAAAGTTTGTTGAGAATTTTATACGTAGATTTTCAGAGAATGCAGATTTATCTAATACTTATGTAATTGAAATATATGATGTAAATGAGGTACCACCTAAGGTAAGTCTAAAGGTATCTAGTACTAATTCTAAAAACTTCTTGATGCCTAATCAAGAAAATGAGGATTTTGAATTTGATTTAGTTAATAATATAGATGCTATATTAGAGACTAAATATTGAGAGGAGAATAAAAAGATGAATAATTTAGTTATAGGGTTAAAAAGATTTTTTACAAATAAAAATGTAGTTACTATTATATTAGTTTTAGTGATACTAGTCGTTCTTTATTTTGGATATAGTGGCAGTATTAAACAGAAAACTGACCCAGTAAATATTCCTGTTGCTGCAAGAAAGATTGCTCCAAGAACTAAGATAACTGCTGATGATATAAGATATCAAGCAGTTGCTAGAAGTATGGTTAGTGAAAATGCAATTACTAGTGCGGCTGCTATTTTAGATAAATATACGAATGTAAATGTTACAATACCAGAAGGTAGTATGTTTTACAGTGAATGGTTAGATGAGTCAGCTAATATTCCTGGAAATTGGATTGAACAATTAGACCGTGATGCAGGAGAATATGGATATTATATGGATGTTAGTATTGAAAGTACACTAGGTAATTCAGTTCTTCCTGATACATATATAGACATATATATGAAAGCTAATGATGAAAATGGAACGATTATGTTTGGTAAATTAATGAAGAACATAAAAGTTTTAGTAGTACACGATAGTAATGGTAATAATATATTTTCAGATTCTGACAATATAGGTGTTCCTTCTAAGATAGGTTTTGCCGTTAGTCAGGATATGTATATATTACTTACAAAAGCAAAATATTTAAATGTCGATTTAGTTTTAGCTCCTAGAGGTTCTACTGTACCATCAGAGGATTATGTAATTGTTACAAGTGCGACATTAAGAGATTATATAGATGCACAATCTATAACGATAGAAGAAGATATTATTGCTGAGGAAATACCAAATCCTGAAGAGACTCCAACAGAAAATCAAGAGCAAGCATAGCATATGAATGATAATATATTTGAAGGAATGGACTTCGGTCCATTACAAGAATATTTAGATAATGACGACATCACAGATATTTCCTATAGCAATAATGGACAAGTTTGGTTAAAAACTTTATCTAAAGGTATTTTTAGAATAGAAAATCCGGCTATAAATAATGCTTTTATTGAGAAACTTGCATTTCAATGTTCAAATGTCATGGGAAAAAGTTTTAATGCTGCTCATCCTTTTTTGGATAGTGAAAGTTCAGAACTTCGTATGAACTTTGTACATGATTCTATTGCGAGAAATGGCATTGCGTGTGTTATACGTAAGACGCCTGCTAAAATACGTTTAGAGAGAAATAAGATATTAAAAGAAAAATATATTACAGAAGATATATTAGATTTCTTGATAACTTGTGTACACGGACACTGCAATATTATAGTCTGTGGAGAGACTGGTTCAGGTAAAACTGAGTTTGTTAAATATTTAGCAGCTAATACATATGAAAACGAGAAATTAATTACTATAGAAGATACACTAGAACTACACTTAGATAAAATATATCCTAATAGGGATATAGTAGCTATGAAAACTAATAATATAGCTAGTTATTCTGATGTCTTAGTTACTTGTATGAGACAGAATCCTAAATGGATATTATTATCAGAGGTTCGTAGTGCTGAAGCAGTTATGGCAGTTAGAAACTCGATATCATCAGGACACTACATTTTATCTACAATACATGCCGATAAAGCTGCATCTATACCAAACCGTATGTATAGTTTACTTGAGACAAATCAAGATATAGAACAGTTTTTGAAATCTATTTATAGATATATTCAACTAGGAGTTTATATAAGAGGATTTCAAGATAAAGTAACTAAAAATTTTGTAAGAGAAATTGCAGAAGTAACAGAATTTTATGTTACTGAAGATAACGAGGCTAAGTATAATACTTTATATAAAAAGACACCAGATGGAAAGGTATACAGAAAAAATCCTAGTAAGTATTTAATTGAATACTTAGAGGCTCAAGGAACAGCGCTACCTCAAGGATTTATCAAGCCAGAATATGACAATAATGAAAAAACAGATGCGACAAACGAACAAGAATCTAATGAAATAATTTTCGAATAGGAGGGGAAATATGAATATAACTTTACTTTTTATAATTGTTGCTATACTAATTATATTTATAATTATATATAGAAGTAGTATGGGTGAACAAACTTATCAATTTATAAGTAAACAAGGTCGTAAATTATATAGTAAAGTTGCTCCTTATACATATAAAGAAATAAGAAAAAAAATACGCGAATTAAAACAGAATTATACAGTACAACAATACATTGGACAAGTAATAGTTTTTGCTTTGGGTGCTGGAATAATAACATATTTATATTTTTATGATTTAGTTGTTTCGATAATTTATGCATTAGCGGCTGTTTGTGCAGTTCCATATATAAATTATTTAAGGTGTAAGAGATTATATAGTGAGTTTATATTTGAACAAATACAAGTATATACAACTAATGTTATAATGGAATTTAATACAACTCAAAGTTTTGTTAAGTCTTTAGAGGGTGTTTATTCATCTGGAGTATTGGAAGACCCTGTAAAAGCAGATGTAAAAGCTATGATAGATATGGCATACGAAAACGGAACTATTAACCAATCTCTTGAATATATGCAAGAGAAGTATGACTTTTATATGGTAAAGAATATGCATCAATTATTCTTACAAATCACTAATGAAGGTGCGAAAGATGCAAGAGATTCTCTAGAGAACATGTCACTCGATATAGATATGCTTGTCGAAGCAGTATATAGAGATAGAATAGATAGAGCGAATTTCTATAAAAAGTTCTTAGTATTTGGTCTAGTTTTATATTTAATGATAGCCTTAGTACAAGTAATGCTTGGAGATACTTATCACTCTATGCTAAATCTATGGTATGTAAGATTTATGCTACACATGATAGTAATAATAAATACATATTTTCTACTTTCGGGAACAAAATATTATAATGAGAATGTGGGGGCTGAATAATGGAGTTTTTAATAGTAGCAGTAGCGGTAGTGCTTATATTTATTGTTAATAACATTATAAGTCCAAAGAGTATTTTAGGTCAGGTAAGTCCTTGGGTAAGAAGTCTAATGGAAAAAGATTACGAATTTTTACTTAGGGTTAAATATAAAGATAAAGACCTGGATATTAACGCTTTATTTTCTAGAAGAATTAGAGATGGTATATTAGTAACAGCAATTGTATTATTTATATTGTTTGTTACTGGATATACTAGTTATATGTTTATACTTTTAGCATTTATAATAGGATTTTTGGTATTTAAAAGTGGATATACTAAATTAAAAAAATACTATAAGGCTCGACTACACTATATGGATTCTATGCTTCCATATTATTTAAAGAGTTTAGAGATTTTGGTACAACACTATACAGTACCAGTCGCACTATCTAGAAGTATAGATACTGCTCCTGATATATTTAGACCTGGTCTTAGAAAACTAGTTGCTAAAATAGATGAAGGAGATTCAAGTATACAACCTTATATAGATTTTGCTAACGAATATCCAGTTAGAGATTCTATGAGAATGATGAGACTTTTATATCGTTTAGGACTTGGTTCAAACGAAGATAAACACGAGCAGATTATGATGTTTTCAAAAACTGTTTCATCACTTCAAAACAAAGCTCGTGATATAAAATATCAAGAAAGACTTGAAAGTATGGAGAAAAGAACTATGCTTATGTTGTTTGTAACTGGTGGTGGAGTTCTTTTGGTATTATTTATGTCAATGAGTATTATGATGGGAATATAATGTAAAAAAGTGTAAATAATATTAATAAACTATTGATTTTAATATAGTTAATGATGTATAATTATTTTAGATTAGAAGAAGGTAGGTGAGGTTTTAATGAAAGAAGCAGCAGGAGAAGCAAATATGACTGTAATTACAATAGTATTAATAGCTATAGTTCTTGCAGTAGGTACAATAATTGTAAATCAAATGATGAGAAATTCTGGACAATCTTCAGCATGTTCTAGTGCAGGTGGTACTTGGCAGAATGGTAAATGTTATAAATCAAGTGAATGTAAGACTACTACTGGAAATAAAATGGATTGTAATGGTGCTGGAACTTTATCATGTAAAGAAACTAATGGTAGTTGGACATGTAGTTAATAAAAAGCAGTAATGCTTTTTTCTTTTTATTTATACATAATTATGATTTATAAATAAAAGTGGATTATAATTTTGTTTTAACTCCTTGACAAATAACAGCATTAGTTGCTATAATTATTGTAGTCTAAGATAATGCAAGGGAGAATTTTATGAAACAAAGTGTTGGATATTCTGTAACTTTAAATATTGTAATAGTCTTTATAGTAATAATATTTACTTTTCTTTCTGCAACCCTAATATATTATAAGAGTAATAAAGTAAGTAATATAATAACTGAGACAATAGAAAAGTATGAAGGTTATAATGAATATTCAAGAGCTGAAATATCACAAAGATTGACCGCTTTGGGATATAATAAAAACAAATTAAGAAATTGTGGTACGATAGATGGATGTGAACTTCAGTACCACGGAGATGACGGTTATTGCGTTTATACTTGTGATGATACAGAAAGACCTTGTTATTATTACTATAGAATAAAAACAAATATGTTAGTTAATGTTCCTATAGTAAATGATTTTTTAGAACTTCCTATATATGCAAATACTGTTAGTTTGTTCGATTTTGAAGAGTCTTTTGTAAATCCAAGTTGTAGTCAAGAATAGGTGAGTATATGAGAGAATCGTTAGGTAATGCTTTGTTATTAAATTTAGTTATTATTTTTGCTGGAATAGTAATGTTATTCTTTGTAGGAATATTATCATATTCTAAGGCTTATAGAGTAAAAAACAAAATAATAGATACAATAGAAAAATACGATGGATATGATGGAGCTCAAAAAGATATAGATGAATTTTTAAGAGATGCTGGGTATTCAGTTGTATCTAAAGATTATTGCAACGACCCAAATGGAAGAGTTCAAAGACATGTAAAAGAAGATATCGGAGTTACATCTTCTCAGATGAAGAGTTTAAATAATAGCGTAAGTGGATATAATTATTGTGTATTTGAGATAACTGGAAAAACTACATCTGTTACAGGAGAGGATAGTCCAAAGTATTATGTAGTTGTAACATTTGTACATTTTAATTTTCCAATTATAGGAGATATGATTAATATACCTGTTTATGGTGAGACTAAAATACTTGGAAGAACTTATAATTATTAAAAAGGGGAAATATAAATGAATGTAATTGTGTCAAATAAAAATCAACTCTTACTTGAAAATTTAGGAATTGATGTAATAAAAGAGATGAATGGAGAATTCGATGTAGATGAAATAATTGCTACATTTCAAAATTTTTTCTTTCAAAGAATGATATTAGATATCACAGCTATAAAGAATTATACTGATATAGTTAATTTACAAAAACTATCTATATCTTTAGATATGGAAAAAGTAATTCTTTTATTAGATGGAACAGAGGCTACATCTAATCCTACATTCCTATCTAATTTAGTATCCATGGGAATATATAATTTTACTAAGAATGTAGAAGGTATTCAATATTTATACAACACTCCTAATACTTATAGGGATGTTGCTCAGTTCCACAGACTCGATGCGACTTTTGCAAATGCACAGATGGCTCAAAATCAGCAGTTTATCGCACCTGCTCCTGCCATAGACACTCCTCAACCAGAGTTCTATGGTACTAGGATAATAGGTGTTAAAAACATAACTAAGCAATCTGGAGCTAGTAGTTTAGTATATATGATGAAAAATGAATTATCTAAGAATTATAGCGTAGTTGGAATAGAGGTCGATAAAACTGATTTCAATTACTTTAAAGATAAAAGTTTGATATCTACTATTACAAGTGAAGTTGGAAGTGTTATTAATAAAAATAGAGATAAAAATGTAATTATAATAGATATAAATAACAGTATGGTTGCTGAAGGTTTTTGCCAAGAGGTGTTGTATTTAATAGAACCATCTATACTAAAACTTCAAAAACTTATGGTACTTAATGCAACCGCACTTCATGGATTAAAAGATAAAAAAATAGTATTAAATCAAAGTTTACTTAGTCAAACTGATGTTGCAAACTTTGAATATGAGGCGAGGGTAAAAGTTTTTTATAACTTAGCTCCTTTAAACGAGAGAGAAAAAAGACTTCCAGAGTTAAATAAAATGCTTGTTAAACTTGGATTTACTAAGCAACAAAGCGAAATTTAATTGTTAAAAATTGTAAAATTTATTGACAATATTATTATTGAAAAGTATAATAAGTACATAGCAGTTCTGTGTATTATTAGTGAGGTGAATATGAAAAAGAGAAAAATATTGCTATTTATTGTATTTGCACTTATGCTTATTCCCTTTTTAAATGTAAAAGCATTTAGTTGTGAATATAAAAGGGAGTATAATAATCAAGATGTGACTTATAGAATTGACTTTGATAGTAATAATAAAATTACTGTATATAATAACAACAGAATATTATTATCAAAAAAAACTTATTTTTCTTATCTTGATAATGTTAGTGAATGTCCTAAGGATGAGAACATTTATATAAAAGAGACCGATGATACATTAGTAGTAAGATCTAGTGTTAGTTGTGGCAAAATAGAAGGTATACCTGGCAAGATACCTGAAATTACTAGTTTAATAGTAACTATAGTTCAAATAGCAGTTCCAGTTATATTAGTACTTATGGGTACATTAGATTTATTTAAAGGTATAACTGCTCAAAAAGAAGACGAAATTAAAAAAGGGCAACAAATGTTTATCAAAAGACTTATAGTTGGAGCTATAATATTCTTTGTAATAGTTATAGTAAAAGTTTTGATTAGTATAGTTGCTGATTCAACTAATGACACTAATAATATAACAGAATGTATAGATTGTTTCTTAAGTGGAACAGATAATTGTAGGAGGTAATTTATGAAAAAGAAAATATTTATGATGATGATTGTTATGGTTTTGATGGTAGCCATTATACCAAGTGTTTCAGCAGTAAATTTAAGAGGGTGTGAGGCAAACCTACCTGGTGTTGTAATAGATACAAAAATACCTAATACTATACACACAGTAATTACTGTAATTAAAATAGCAGTTCCAGTATTACTTGTAATATTTGGTATGATAGATTTATTTAAAGGACTAACTGCTCAAAAGGAAGATGAGATAAAAAAAGGACAACAGATGTTTATCAAAAGACTTATTTCTGCTGCAATAATATTCTTTGTAATATCTATTGTACAATTACTAGTTAGTTTTGTTGCAGGTGATGAAGGAATTATGACATGTGCAAATTGTTTCTTAAATGGTGCAGATAGTAGTGGTAATTGTAAATAGGAGGGTTATATGGTTGATGCCTTAAAAAAATTAGATAAAAAATTTTTGATAATTGCAGGATGTATAATAGGACTTCCAATTGTGCTTATAATATTTCTAGCTCTTATACAATCATGTGGTAGTAGTAAATTAACATATGAAAAATATGAAGATAAGATGATAAGTTCTGCAGAGAAATATTTTAAAGACAAAGATATGATACCAACTGAAGAAGCTCAATTATCTACTGTTAAACTATCTGAATTAGTAAGTGATGGTTATATAAAATCTACAGAAAGTTCTTTGGATGACGAGACATGTGATGGATTTGTAAATGTAAGAAGAAATGGTTCATCTAGAGAAATCAATAATGGGGGATACTTGAGTTATACTGTATCTTTAAACTGTAAAGATTATAATACTGTTCATTTAGTAGATAAAATCAAAGAAAATATTACTACGACAGAATCTGGGTTATATCAAGTTGGAGAAGATTTAATATTTAAAGGTGATAAAGTTAATAATTATGTTAATTTCTTTGGTAGTTTTTATAGAATTGTAAGTATAGATAAAAATAATGTAATAAAATTAGTAAAGTCTGAACCAGATATTGCATCTAGGGTTTGGGATAATAAATATAATTCAGATGTAGACCATTCATATGGAAAGAATATTTATAAAGATAGTATTATTTTGGAATATTTAATAAGTGATTATGAAAACAACAAGAAGGTAAGTAAAAAAGCAAGACCACATATAGTTGCTTATAATACTTGTATAGGTAAAAGAGATATGAATGATAATAGTATTAGTAAAGAAATAGATTGTAGCGAGGTCTTAGAAAATCAATTAGTTTCACTATTAAATGTTTCTGATTTTGCTTTAGCGAGTTTAGATCCGGACTGTAATTCAACTATTTCAAGGTCTTGTAGAAATTATAATTATTTATCTGATGTTGCTGTTTCTACATGGACGCCTAATTCTGTAAGTAATAATTCATATGAGGTATTTTATTTAGCCGACGGGTTATCTACTTATCAAAATGCGAATTCATATAACGAATATAATATGGTAATATATATTGACGGTAATGAATTATATACATCTGGAAGTGGAAGTTCTAGCAATCCATATGTTATTGAATAAAAAGATGTATTGACTTTTATTAGGAAAATATATATAATTAAATTAAGTTAGGAGGATAAAAAATGATATTAGCAAAAGTTTTAATGAAACCAGAGTATACTTGTGGAGGAACAAATCTTGTATTTTCAGGTAGTTTTCCATATATAATTTCAACTGTTGTTACTATAATTAAAATAGCAGTTCCGATTTTACTTATAATATTTGGAATGCTAGATTTAGGTAAAGCGGTAGTTGCATCTAAGGAAGATGAGATAAAAAAAGGTCAACAATTATTTATAAAAAGAGCTATATCAGCTGTAATAGTATTCTTTGTAATACAAGTAGTTCAAATTATTGTTAGATTTGTATCTGGTAATGATGCAACAGTAGCAAACTGTTTTAATTGCTTTATAAATGGTGAAGCATCATCAAGTGCTTGTCAATTAGCAGATGCTGAATAATAAAAGCAAATAATTATTGATTATTTGCTTTTTTTTTGCTATAATTGTGATATGAGTATAAGTATCAAGAAAACAAGGAGGAGTAGAGAATGTTTGTATTAGCTAATATGTGGTTTCAAACATTGATGAGACAATTTTTCTTTAATATAGATAAAATTGTTTTTGGGTTTATTTCAACACTATATGACCTTTTAATAACTATTGCTAGAACTTCTGTTCTTTCACAAGCTGATATAATGTCTATAGCTGATAGGATATATAAATTATTAGCTGTTTTTATGGTGTTTAAAGTTACATTCTCTTTAATAATGTATGTAGTTAATCCTGATGATTTTTCAGATAAATCTAAGGGTGTAGGTAAACTTGGACTAAATATTGCTTTTTCATTAGCGATACTAGTTTTAACTCCTTATATATTTAATTATGCATATCAATTACAAACTATAGTACTTGAAGATAATTCGCTTGCTAACTTAGTGTTTGGCAAAGATGATAGCAGTGCGAATACATTTGATACTGCGGGAAGTAAGATAGCTTATATGACTATGGAACCATTTTTTATGCCTGATATATCGTTGGATGAACTTTATGAATGCGCTCAACTTACAACTGGATTAGATGGTGAGAGTGGAAATTTGATATTCAACTCTGCTTGTTCTGGTATGGATTCAAATATGGCTTCAACAGATGATCCTGATTCTCTTTATGCGTTATTAAATAAAAAATTTACTGAACAGGATTTAAAAAATTATGTTGGTGGTGTTGAATTAAGCAATTTTGGTTTAATGTTTAGACAAGATTTAGCTGTAGCAACTGTTAATGATAATAAAGATTATGTAATAGATTATAAGTATCTATTTAGTACATTAGTAGGAATAGTCGTAGTTTTAGTATTAATAAGTTTCTGTATGGATGTTGCTATACGTAGTATTAAACTTGCATTTTTGCAATTAATAGCTCCTATACCAATTATTTCTTATGTAGACCCTAAGAGTGGTAAAGACGGATTATTTAAAAAATGGTATCAGATGTGCTTTAAAACTTATATAAGTATATTTGTTAGATTAATAGCTCTTTATTTTGCAGTGCATATAATAAGTAAAATAAATAATTTAGTAGATATAGTAGATGGCTCTTATGTAAGTAATTTATTTGTTAAAGTATTTATAATAATTGGAGCATTGATGTTTGCTAAGCAATTACCTAAAATACTTGAGGGATTGGGATTGAAACTTGATGGAGGATTTACACTTAATCCACTTAAGAAAATTGAAAATGAGGCTTTAGGTGGAAAACAGATATCAAAAGCTGCAAAAGTACCATTTAAATATGCTGGAAGAGGAGCTAAAGGTTTAGCAACTGCTGGATTAGTTGGAGGAGCTGCTTTAGTAACAGGTCAAGGTCTAAGAGGAATGGGCCATGCTTTAGGTGGTGCTATGAAGGGGGAAAAATTTGGAAAGAATTTTTCAGGTTCATATTCTGCTGCTAGAGCGAGAAAGAAACAAGTTCAACAAATGAAAAATGATGGAATTAGTCCATGGAATGTTAGAGGAGAAAATATTAAGAATGTTTTTAGAGGCTTGACTCCTAAAGACCAATTAGATGATTTAAATTCATCAATAAAAAGAGTCCAAGATAATTATAAATCTTATTATAATGGAGTTTTGGGCGCAGATAAACTTGCAAAAGAATTTGAACGTAGAAGATTAGCTGCAGAAAATGCTGGTGATGATGCTGGAATGAAATTGTGGCAAGATTCTATAGATGCCAGAGTTAAAGAAATAGAACAAAATGGTGGTCATATTATGCTTGGCGATGATGCTAATGTATCAGCATCTATTGCTAACAAAATTAAAAATAATGGTGGAACATATTCTGGTAATTTGTCAAATGAAGCTCAAGCATCCAATGCTACTGCACAATTAAATAAAGCTTCCATAACAGAAAGTTCTGGTTTGCAGTCAATAAGGGAAAATACAACAGATGTTGTAAATTACATAAATCAAAACTATGATGGTAAGTTTGGATATAATGGTTCTCTTGATGCTAGTGCTGATATGAAGAAAGTTAATGGTACTGCTAAAGGAGCAGAACTTGATGTATCTAATTCTAAAGATACAAAAAGAGTTACAGATATGTCAAAATATACAACTCAATCAAGTAAAAAAAGTTAAAAAGGGTGTGATACTAAATGAACAATTCATATTTAATACCTGCAAATTCAAAGAAAAGTTTGCTTAAGTTTGGTGCATTTAATACAGTAGATTTAATAATATTTGGATGCGGTGTAGGATTATCATTCTTACTTATGATGATGCTACCTGTAGACAATTTTACTGTTGCGATACTTGCAATTACGCCAGGTTTAATATGTGCATTTCTGGTAATTCCAGTTCCTAATTATCACAATGTTAGAACGGTAATAATAAATGCATGGAACTTTTATACTACTAGGCAAAAATATATATGGAAGGGTTGGTGTTTTAAAGATGGCGAAACAGACAAAAAGTAAGTATACTGATGTTCCTGTAAAGGATATCGCTAATGGTGTTATAGTGTTAGATAACAATCAAAAGGTTACAGGTGTAAAAATTATGCCTAGAAATATTTTTATACTTGATCAAGCTATGCAAGATGCTATAATTACTAATTTAAAAAATGTTTATAATGCTATAGACTATGAATTTTGGATTGTAGTTGCAGATAGACCAGTAGATATAAATGTCTACTTATCTAATTTACAATTACACTATAATCAAATAACAGATACAAAGATAAGAAAATTAATTATGGAAGATATTAATAAAGCTAATATGTTTATGAATAATAATGTTGTTGATACCGAATACTTCTTATTGTTCAAGGAAAAAGATAATGATTTAATACAAAAGAGAATTCGTAATTTGATTAATAACTTTGCTAGTGCAGGACTTACTGCATTCCAAACTAATAATGACGATTTAAGAATGATACTTGATAATTTCTTAAATGGTGGTCAAACTACTACATTTGGGACGGTGTTAGCATGATGGATATTAGAAGTCAAATTGCTCCTAAAGGGCTAGAGTTTAAATCAAATGAATTCGTTATTAGTGATAAATATGCATGTATTTTAACTATAATATCTTTTCCTAAATTTATATATCCAGGATACTTGAGTAGTTTAACTAGTATGTCTGGTATTAAAGTAGTAATTAAACATATTCCACTTCCATTTAGTAGTATAAGTAAAATGTTAAATAAAGAACTTGCAGATTTAAGACAAAGATATCAAGATGAAAAAGATAATACTATAAAAGAGAGAATTCGTCAGGATTATGAATCTCTGGAGATGTTTATAAGTGAACTTGCTGCAAGTCAATCTAAGATATATGATTTTCAAATGCATGTTATGATAACTGCAAATACACAGGAAGAGTTGGATGCTAAAAAAGTACAAGTTAAAAATTACTTAGAGGCTATGGAAATGAGAGCTATTCCTTTAAGATTTGAGCAAGATAAAGTACTTAAATCAATATTGCCAATATATGGTAAACAAGATATCGAAGATAGAATAGGTACTCCGATACCATCTCCAACTATAGCTGCCATGTATCCTTTTATATTTGATAGTATAAAAGACCCTGGACTTTCTACTTTACTTGGAATTGATTTTTCAGGAGGAGTTATTCTATTCAATCAATTTTTGTATCAAATCAAAAAAGAACACAATCGTAATAATGCCAATATGATTATTTTAGGTACATCTGGAAGTGGTAAATCTACTGCTGCTAAATTACTTTTAAGAAGTAATATTAGAAATAATAATCAGATAGTTGTAATCGACCCAGAGGGTGAACTTGAAGATATGACAAAGACATTTGATGGAGATTTCATAAGTCTTGGTAAAGGTGGCTCATTTGGTATGATTAATCCTCTTGAGGTAATAATTGATGCTGATGAAGATGAAATGAAACAAGGCTTAGGTTATACTATATTAACTAGAACTTTACAAACTATTAAAGCATTTTTGAAATATTACGATCCTAGTATAGAGGAAGATGTAGTTAATATGTTTAGTGAAGTAGTACAAGAGACATATAAGAGATTTGGTATAGATTTTGAGGTCGATTTTACAAAATTTAAGTCTGAAGACTATCCAACATTTAAAGATGTATATGCTACTATTAAAGGTAGAATATTATCTATGCCTGAAAAGACTCAAGAAAAGGATGTTTTAGAAAGACTAGAAATTAAAATAAGACCAATAGTTAATGAACTTAAATATTATTTTGATGGTCATACAACTATTAAGCCTAGAAGCAATTTTATAGTATTTAATATAAAAGAACTTATGAATGCGGATGCTAACATAAGAAATGCATTATTTTTCAATATATTAAAATATGCTTGGGGACTTACTTTAAATAGCCAAATTAATACAGTAATGATGGTAGATGAGGCTCATGTACTTCTTAGTGGTGGAAATACACTTGGAGCTGACTTCTTAGCGCAAATTCAAAGAAGAGCTCGTAAGTATAATACGGGTACTATAATAATCACACAACAACCAACTGACTTTAGTGACCCAAGTGTTATCACACAAGGTAAAGCTATATTTGATAATGCATCTTATTATTTAGTAATGGGGCTTAAAAAACAAGCGGTTGATGATTTATCAAAATTAATCGATTTAAATGATAACGAAAAAGAAAGTATAAAACAATACGGTCAAGGAGAAGCACTCTTTGTGTGCGGCTCTAGGCGTATGAGAATAAATGTAATAGTATCAGATGAAGAATTAGATTCATTTGGTAGTGGTGGAGGACTATAGAAATAGGAGGCGTTTAAATGAATAATAATGATATATTTTTAAGAAATACAAAGTCTAATTTTGTAAAGAATTTAAATGCCTCTAATTCTAAAAATGAAGCTCAAAGATTACAAGAAAAAGTAAAAGCTTATAATAATAATGTTAGAAGTAGTAATTTGGCAAGTAATGTTAATAGTAATTCAAAAGATGCATCAGCAAAAAGTACTAACAGTACCACTGTTAGTAAAAATAGTGGTAATGGTCGTATGACAAATGAACTTGCCTCTAAAGGTCTATCTGCATCAGGTGTTCCTAGACCTATTGCAGATGCAGCTGTTAATAGTAAAGCGGGACAGAAAGTTATAGAAAATGCTAAGAAAAAGAGTCCGGTGCTTAATGCTTTTGATAAATTAACTGGTGGAGGAAAAAAAGAAACTGAAGAACAGGCATCTGATGGTGGAGGTCAAAGTTTTAGGGTTTCCTTTAAGTTTATTAAAATTGCACTTATTGCTTCAGTACCTGTTTTTACTATGGTTATATTTATATGCTTATTTATGTCTGCATCTCAAATATATATTAAATCTATAGGACTTGGGAGTGCAGATTCTTTAAGTGATGATAAAGTAGAAGCAAAAATAAAGAAGAAACAAGATAAACAAGAGAATGGCGGTAATGATTTGAATGAAGAAATTCCTGATGAGAATGCTTATATTTCTTCTAAAGATGATTTATATGTTTTAAATTATAATAGTAATAATGCGTTTATGATAAGTAAACTTTCTAGTTCTAATTTAGTACTTGCTAATTCAACAAAATATTTAACCAGAAAATATAATGAAGCTGATTTAGAGCAATTAGAAGATTTTTTCCCTAATGTTAGTAGTTTGAGTGAAAAATATGAAGAGAACTTAGTATACGATTTCTTCTTTAAAATGTATAATATATTTGTTTATTATAGAGATACTAAGCCTTATAATGTAGAACTCGATTTACCACTTTTAATGGCAACACTATCTATTCAAACTGATGATATGAATGAATTATTCCGTTCAAATTTAAGTGATGATGATAGGAAAGTTACTGGTTGGGTAAAACCTGTTTCAGATTATGATTATTATAAAGATTGGAGTAATCAAAAACTAAGTCCAACAGATAGTACACACGATATGGAAATACTTGCTCAACACATGGTATCTAAACAAGTCAAAGAGACTTGTAAAAATTCAAGTGGTGAGGAGACAAAATCAAACATATTAAAAGATAGTCAGATTGGGACTCAAACCTTAACATGTGCGGAAGGTGAAACATATGAGACATCAGAAGAATATTTTGATGTAGATTATGATAAATACGATGAATTTTTAAAAGAATTTATAGAAAAGAAATATTATATAAATGATTCTACAATTGAACCTAATGAAGGTGAAAACAGTGGAGATGAAAGTGATGAAGGTGAAGATACTCCTGAAACTGTAATACCACAAACAACTGGTTCTTGGAGAAATTGGAAACAATGTGGAGGGACTTGGAGTAAAACAATAGTTCCTAAAAGTAATTCTACTATGTGTAGTATAGGTTGTTTAGTTACATCTGTTACAATTCAAATCGCACGTAGTGGGACTTTAACAGTGGTATCTCCTATTGATCCTGGTGTCGCACTAAATAAATTTTCATTTGCTAGTGGAGGTAATTTCGTATGGGGAAGTACTACTAATTTAGCTCCAAATTTTAGATATGTAACATCTGTAAATTTGGCTGGAATGAATAAGGCTAGTATTGCTAAAAAGTTAGCTAGTTATGACCCTACAAAATACTATATTGTTTTATCAGTATCAAAGAAAAGTTTAAATAGTGCTCACCACTATGTGGCTCTTGAATACGTAGATTTAAATACTAATGAACTTTATATGATAGATCCTGGGGCTAGCAATGATCCTAAATTATATTCATCTTATAAAGTTTATAAAGCCCGTATTTTTGAAAAGAAGGATTAAATATGAAAAAAATAATTCTATTTGTTTTGTTAACCTTAATTGTATCAGGTTGTACTGCTAATTATGAAATTACTTTAAATGGAGATACAGTAAAGGAAAAACTTACTATAATTGAAACTGATAAAACTATTTTTGATAAAGAACTCGATACTGGATTTACTATAAGAGAAAGTTTTGAATCACTATTAGATGATGATGAGTTTTCTAGAGAAGAATATAAAACTAAATCATTAAGTAGCGAAGATCAATTGGGAGTAGAGTATACATCATCTTCTGCTGCATCTATAATAAATTCTTCTATAGTTAATACTTGTTATAGTAATCCTAAAGTTGATAAAGATGGAAATATAGTAACTATTAATACTGGTTCTAATTTTGAGTGTTATGACTTATATGATAATTTAGATACTGTAAGGGTAGTTTTTAGAACTAATCATAAGGTTATATCTACTAATGCTAGTAGTGTTGAAGGTGATAGTTATATATGGAATATTACTAAGGACAGTAATAAAGAAATTCAAATTACTTATGATGAATCTATTACTAAACCAAATTATATTCTATACATTGCAATTTTTATATTAATCGTAATACTTGGAATATCTATATATTTTATATCAAAGAAAGTAAAAAATAAAAATAATATTTAAATTTTGGAGGTGAAATAATGTTAAAAAAATACTTAATATATTTTATGTGTTTTATAGCGCTATTTTACCTTAATTTCAATTTTATTAGTGCATATGAATATATAGACCCTAACAATGAAGATTCAGTTATGGATAAATTTAATGAGATATATGATGCAAAAGAACAGTACGAAGATTTAGTAGGAGATTATGAAGAAACTGAGATTATCAATGTTTCTAATTCTGCTTATTGGTGGCCTGTTGGAAGTGAAGAAACTACTGAAAAAAATGGTAAATTATTTGCAATAGGCACTCCAATCTCCGTTAATGTTACTTCTGGATTTGGCGGTAGACTAGACCCTTTTGGAACTAATGCCAATGTAAATCACTTCGGTATAGATATCGGAAATGCTGGTCATGGTGCGGGAGAGGTTAATATAATCGCTGCTCGTTCTGGAGAAGTAATTTATCCATTAGATTCTTCACAAACTTCTTATAATGATAATGGAACTAGAACTGATGGTGGAGGTTTTGGGAATCATGTAAAGATAAAACACAGTGATGGAAGTATTACTCTATATGCTCATATGGCTAAAGACAGTATAACTGTTAAGGCAGGAGATGTAGTAGAACAAGGACAAGTTATAGGTAAAATGGGTCATAGTGGTGACTCAACAGCGGTACATCTTCATTTTGAGATTAGACTTGGTGCGGACTCTAGTAAGAGTAGTGTTAACCCTTTAGATTATGTAGATCCAAGTAACCCTAGACCTACTTCTAGCGGTGGAGGAAGTGACTTTTCACTAGTTTCTACAATACTTTCTAAAGAAGAATTTGTAGCTAAAATGAATGATTATTGTACTAGGTCTGGAAAAAAAGGTTTTTGCAATAATTTTGCTAAAAACGCAGAGGAGATATATGATGTATCTATAGATAGTGGAGTAAATCCAGAGTTAGTTGTAGTAACTGCTGGAGCGGAGCAAAACTGGACTTTGAGTTCTGCTTGTAGTTATACAAATAATTACTGGGGAATAGGAATTGGCAACGGTAAAGGATGTAATTCTGGAGGAAAATATAAATCTCTTGCAGAAGGTATAGTTGCTTATTCCCAAGTTTTATCTGATTATAATGTTGGTGGTAAAAGAGAACAGACTATAACTAATAGATATAACGAAAGAGAAAGTGCAGGATGTAATGCATCTGGACATGGGCTTCCAGGTACTTTATCTGGAATGCAATCTCTATACTCTTGGATAGGTAATTATAGATTTAATCCAGGTAACTATGGTTTAGGAGGCTGTGTGTATTTAAATATTATGTATGGAGATAATTATTGTTCTACTAAGCCAACTTGTACAGATTATAATAACTGTCCTGCAGGTTCAGAAACTACGGTCTGTGAACAAAACGATTATACTGCTTGGCAAATAGATAAAAAATTACAAATAAGATATGATATATTTGGTTTATAGGTGATATGATGAATAAAAATGAAAAAACTCAAGTTATTGTTACAGTAGTATTGGTAGCGGCAGCTTTAATTTTAATAATATATAGTACTTTCTTTAATAAAAAAGAAGTTAGTGAAAAAATAGATACTGAGACTATATCTATTGTCAATGATAACAGTAAATTTTTTACAGTATCATCATGTGTATCAAAATATTTAAATTATTTGTCAATTAGAGATACTGATAATTTATTAATTTTACTTAGTAACGATTATAAAACAAAAAATAGTGTAGATAAATCTAATATTTATTCTTTTGTCGGTAGTGTGCAAGGTAATCCAGAATTTTCTCCTAGAAAGATGTTTGTTCAAAGGATGTCTAAGAATGTTTATAAATATTATGTTTACGGAACAATAACTCAAGATGTTATAAACACATTAGGAGAAAGTATAGATTACTATTTAATAGTAATACTTGATGAAGAAAATATGACATTTGCAATAGAACCATATAATGGAGAAATGTTTAAATAGGAGGTAATTATGCAAAAACTTTTAAAAAATAAGTTATTAATTGCTTTAATATGTTTATTCGTTTTTGTGGTAGCATTTTATCTTTTAAGAGAATATTTTGCGAGTAAAGAAAAATATACTGAATCTTATTTGAGAGATGAAGAGTATTATATGGTTCCAAAAACATATGGAGTTAATGAATATTCTGTTACTAAAATATCTGACCAAGATATGAGTAGGATATATTTAAACGATTATATTTATAATATAAATCAAAATATAGAGTTTGCTTATAACTTATTAAATGAAGAATATAGAAACAAAAAATTTGGTAATTTAGAAAGTTTTAGAAATTATATAAATTCTACTAAATATTCTAATACATTAACTAAATATTCTAAGAGTTCTAAATTAGGAAAAACTATATATGGGGCATACGATAATTATGGTAACCATTATATATTTAAAACAAGTGGTGTTATGCAATACGAAGTATATTTAGATGATTATACAGTAGAAATATAGGTGATAAAATGAGATTAAGATTTAGAGCAGAGGCTAAAGATGTAATTATATTTTGTATATTTGCATTTGTTTGGCTATTAGTTGTAGCTTTAGCTGTTGCGAATGTTTCTGCGTTTTTAAATGGTGAATCTTTTACAATTAATTTATTTAAAGGATTTATTCCTAAGAATTTAGCTGCAACTATTGTATTCTTTTTAGCTGGAATTATTGCTGCTTTTGCAGGAGTAAAATCTGTCTTTATTGAAAAAGAAGATGATACAACTGGAATTGGGCTAGCTATAGGGCAGAAAAAAGAAAAAAATTATTCTAGATGGGCAAAAGATAAAGAAATAGAAAAAGGTTTGGATGTTAAAGCTGTCGACCCTCTTGCTCCTAAAGCAGATGCAGCTGGTATACCACTTAAAATGACTCCTAAAAAAGTATGGGTAGATAATGGTGGATATCACAATATAGTTATAGGTTCTACTGGTGCTGGTAAAACTCAAACTACAGTTCTTCCAATGGTTAATTTACTTGCAAAGCACGATGAATCTATGATTATAACAGACCCTAAAGGTGAAATTTATGAAAATACTGCAAACTATTTAAAAAGTTTAGGGTATAATATAGTGCTTTTAAACTTCCGTGACCCACAACAGGGTAATGCTTGGAATCCTATGTATTTACCTTATTCACTGTATCAAAGCGATAATATAGATAAATCTATAGAATTACTAGAGGACTTAGCTGCAAATATATTGCACGACCCAACAGCTAAAGGACAAGACCCTTTCTGGGAGAATACTTCTGCGGATTATTTTGCAGGACTTGTATGTGCGCTTTTTGAAGATGCAAGTCCAGATGAAATAAATTTAAACAGTATTAGTTTAATGACTACAGTAGGTGAAGAAAAACTCGCTAATACTACTTATATTAAAGATTACTTTAGTTATAAAGACCCTGGAAGTACTGCATATACAAAAGCATCTTCAACTTTAATGGCACCTTCTGAAACTAAGGGAAGTATATTATCAGTATTTAAACAAAAAATACAGTTATTCGCATCGCGTGCTAATCTATCTGAGATGCTTTCTAATAACGATTTCGATATGCGTGATATAGGTAGAAAAAAGACAGCAGTATTTATAGTAATACAGGATGAAAAGACTACATATCACTCTCTTGTAACAATATTTTTGAAACAGTGTTATGAAACACTTATATCAGTCGCTCAAGAGTCTGGAGGAAAACTTCCTCATAGAACTAATTTTATACTAGATGAGTTTGCTAATATGCCACCTTTAAAAGATGTTACAACTATGGTAACTGCAGCTCGTTCAAGAAATATTAGATTTACTTTCATTATTCAAAACTTCGCACAACTTTATGAAGTTTACGGAAAAGAAAATGGAGAGACAATAAAAGGTAACTGTGGTAATATCGTATATTTGATAAGTACTGAACTTTCCGCACTCGAAGAGATAAGTAAGATGTGTGGTGAGGTTAAATCAAAAGAAAAAGAAAAGACCTCTTCAACTCCACTTGTTACAGTTAGTGACTTACAGAGATTATCGCAGTGGGAGACAATTATACTAAGACTTAGAACTATGCCTTTTAAAACTAAATTAACACCTAATTTTCAAATGAATTGGGGTCATAGTTTTCCTAAGGCTGAGTATCCTCATAGAGAAAAAATACCAGTAAAAACATTTGATTTAAAATCTTTTGTAAATAAAAAAAGAGAAGATAAAATTAATAATATGCTTAACAACGATTCTTCACCTTCTAGTATACCTACTCCTTTTGGAGGAGCTCCATTTAATCCATTTATGGGACAAAACGATCCTAAACCTTCTAACGATGGTGGATTTAATGTAGATGATTTAGTTAAGAGAATAGATGCTAAAATAGCAGAACTAGAAGAAGAAGAAAGAAAAGAGCAAGAAAAGGCTAAATTAGAAAGTCAGAACACAATTATTAATCAAGTAAATGAAACAGATGTTAAACAAGAAGTAGAAAATAATAAAAATGGAATAACTGATGATCAATTCTTTGATGACTTCTTTAGTGATGAATAAACTTTTATCCTTTATAATAACCACTTATACTCATATAATGTAGTAGGGTGGTTATTTATGTTTGAAAGTATTTCTGTAATTGATTTAAAAAAATTAAATTATATTAATTTAATCGACATAAGAAGTATAGAAAGATATAACAATAAACACATCATGAATGCTATAAATATTCCTATGGAACAATTACTTATAAGACCAGAAAAATATTTAAGTAAAGGAGAAAAATACTATATATATTGTGAGAAAGGCATACAGAGTAGAAAACTCTGCCAAATATTAGCAAACAACGGTTATAGTGTTGTAAATGTATCTGGAGGTTACGAGGCTTGGGTAATAAATGAATAAGATATTAATTAAACTTATTCATTTTTTGTTTAAGTATGGTATAATTAATATGGTGATAGTATGGAATACATAATACTTTGTTTATTAATAATAATTTTAGTGATGTTAATGATTATTTTGTTAAAGAAAGATGATAAGTCAGATGAGAAAATAAACAAATTAGAAGTAAATATGATAAAAGAAATTGGAGATTTTAAAAACGATTTTACTCGTAGTTTAACTAATGACTTTAATAATCAAACCGAAAAATTAGATAATAGACTTAGATATATAAACGATAAAGTTAATGAAAGATTAGATGAAAATTTTGAAAGGACTAATAAAACATTTAATAATGTTTTAGAAAGATTATCAAAAATAGATGAGGCTCAGAAGAAAATCGATACGCTATCAGGTGATATTGTATCACTTCAAGGAGTATTGACAGATAAAAAAACAAGAGGAATATTTGGAGAAGTTAATTTGGAGCACATCCTATCTAATGTATTTGGAAAAAACAATACTAAAATATTTGAATTACAATATACATTTAATAATGGTACTGTTGCAGATGCTGTTCTTTTTACACCCGAACCACTTGGAACAATTGCAATAGACTCTAAATTCCCTTTAGAACACTTTCAAATAATGGTTGATAAGAATAATAGTAATGAGATTAGAAATCAAGCAGAAAAGATGTTTAAACAGGATATGAAGAAACATATAGATGATATAAGTAGTAAATATATAATACCTGGAGTTACAAGTGACCAAGCCGTGTTATTCTTACCTGCAGAAGCTATTTTTGCAGAGGTTAATGCATACCACACTGATATACTAGAATATGCTTATAAGAAAAGAGTTTGGATAACAAGTCCTACAACTTTGATAAGTACACTTACTACTATACAGATAATCATTAAAAATATAGAAAGAGATAAATATGCTAAAGTAATTCAAAATGAGTTAAGACTTTTGGATGATGAGTTTAAAAGATATAAAGATAGATGGGATAAACTATATAGAAGTATTGAAACAGTTAGTCGTGATGTTAAAGATATACATACGACTACTGAAAAGATTACAAAAAGATTTGATAGTATAAATCAAGTGGAGATGAAAGAAATAGATGATAAAAAAGATTAATTTTTTACTTATATTGGTATCTATAATAATTAGTTTTTACTTTGTTTTTACACGAGATAATAATCCTGCTCTTATTTTAAAAGATGCTTCAATTATTATTACAATAACTGGTATTTATATTATAGAAAAAATATTTAAAGTACATATAAATGATGGAATAAAATGTTGTTATATTGTATTTGTGTTTGTAGCTCATTTCTTAGGGGCAACATGTGAATTATATAATAAAATATATTGGTTTGATAAATTTTCTCATTTTGTATCTGGTATACTTACTTCGTTTGGAGCGATATATATATTAGTTAAAAATAAAAGTAATAAATTGTTATTTAATATATTATTTATTATATCTTTTTCTTTAGGCATTGCTGCTCTTTGGGAAATATTTGAATACTTAGCTAGTTATTATTTCAATATGGATCCACAAAAAGTTATTTTAACAGGAGTTACTGATACTATGGGTGATATAATAGTTGCATTTTTAGGTTCAATACTTGTATCTATATGTTATTACTTTGAACACACATCTAACCATAATATATTTATAAAAAAATTTGAAAAACTTATATAAATAAAGTAAAAATATTTACTTTATTTATTTTTTTATGTATAATTAAGTTAGGAGTGATTATATGAACGAAGGTGCAAAAAAAAGTTTTTTTAATAAGAAAAACATATTAATAATAGGAGTAATTGTAGTTGCATTATTAATAGTTCTTTGTTTCTTACTTTTTGGAGGAGGTAAGGAAAAAGTTTTAAAATGTACAATGTCAATAAATAATGATCAATACGCAAGTGTTGATATAAGTATAAATGCATATTATAAAAAAAAGGTTAATAGACTTGATGGAAAAATCACATATGAAATTTTAGATGAAACTTTAAAGGGAAATGCCAATGACTTAGAAAATAGGCTAAAAAATTATTATGAACAAACTGTTAAAGGTGATGCAATAAAAATATCTATATCTAGAAATAATTTTAATATTGTAATAGATTATAGCATTGATTATGATAAAATGACAGAAGATGAATTAGACTCTTTGGGGTTATTCGAACTTCCTAAAAATAATGAAAAACAAACAATTGAAGATTTAAAATCAGAAATAATTAAATCAGGTGGCACATGTGTAGAGGAGTAAAGTTTATGAAAAAAATAATTTTTATAATACTAGGGTTAGTTTCTTTAGTTTCACTAAATATTGAAAGTATAAATGCTGTTACTTCTGTATGCGAGTATGATTTTGATACTAGTAATCCAGGAAATGAATTGATTGTAACTTTTGATGATGCAGGAACGGCAAGTATAAATCAGGATTTTTATCCAAAACTAAGAATTCCAAATATTTTAAATGCCCTTGTAAATGTTAATTCTGGGCAAATAAAATCAACTGAAACTTTAGATTTTCAGGTTAAAGAATTGTTTGGAACTTGTCCAGAGAATTTATATGTTTGTCAGTATTCTGAAACATCAAGTGAATCGGGAATTTTGAATTTGTTTTCTGATGAACACGGAATAGCTAATATTTTAAATTTTGTATATATAAAATATAGCGAAAACGAAATGAATGAAGTGTCTAATTTAAAGGACTTACCAAATCAAGAAACAGTATGGGGTAGCGAATTTATTGATGCGTGGAATTGGGCATATAAAGGTTGTTCTAATTATAACATTCCTGTATTAAAACAACTTACAGGAGGGTTATGCGGTATAGGATGGGATCTTGTAACGTATTTCAAAGGCATTTATTCTACGGAGAATGTATATATTAAATACAAGGATTGTAGAAATGCTGCATATACTGGAGATGGGCCAACTTACAACTTAGCTTGTCCTAACTTAAATGTATACTTAGGTAGATTTCAAAATGCAATAAAAGAGTATAGTTCAGATAGTTGTATAAATGATGCTTCTTGTAAATCGAGAAAAATAAGTGAAGTTAATGAACAAGAGAATATGATTAGAAATTATTGTAATACTATAATGTCAAGTCATAATTTTGATAATGGTAATGAGGAGGATTGTCTAAAGGCATGTATTGATATAAATATACAACTTAGAAAAGCAAAAGAACAGGCTGGAATATTAAAAAGCGGTTCTGGTGATTGTGGATTTTCAGGCAGATTGCTCGTATGGCTTAACAATATAATGAGATGGATAAAATATATATTGCCAGTTATAGTAATATTACTTGGAATAGTAGATTTTATAAAAGCTATTGCAGCTGATAAAGATGATGAAATGAAAAAGGCACAAGGAAGATTTGTAAAAAGATTAATTTCAGCAGCTATTGTCTTCTTAGTACCACTCTTAATAGAATTTATATTAAATATTATGGGATTTAAATATGACTCATGTAGTCTATTCTAATCCTTTTTCTTTACTTAATTTTACACATTATAAATAAAATTGAAGAAAACTATTGAAAGAAATGTGTAAAATAAATTATAATATAATTGGTGATAATATGGAAGATAAGATATTAAACATATTAAAGAGTGAAGATAAAGCCTTTGATGTAACTGAAATTGAAACTTTACTCGGTATAGATACAGTTGATGGATTAAAAGAATTATTAAAGGAATTAAACCGTCTAGAAAACGAATATAAAATATATAGAACTAAAAAAGAAAAGTATATGTTATTTGACAATAGTAATTTAAAAGTTGGTAAATTACTAGGTACTAAAAAGAGTTATGCATTTGTAGATATAGAAGGCGACGAAGATGTATTTATTAAAGAAGATAATCTTAATGGTGCGATAGATGGAGATCAAGTAATAGTAGAAATAACTTCTAAAAAAGGAATAAAATTAGAAGGTAGAATAGTTAAAGTAGTAGAGAGAAAGACTAAACAATTTGTAGGTAAAGTTTACTATAAAAATAATAAATGTTTAATTGATTTAGACGATAAAAAAGTAAATGTTAATATAATTGTAGATCAAGATAAAACTTTAGGAGCTGTTAGTGGTCATAAAGTAGTAGTAAGACTTTTGGATAGAATAAATAATACTAGTTACAGAGGAGCAATTATAAAGATACTTGGGCATATTGATGACCCGGGTGTAGATATATTGAGTATAGCAGCTAAATACGATATATATCCAGAGTTTCCAAAAGAAGTAATAGATGAACTAAAAAATATTCCAAGTGAAGTAAAAGAAGACGAATATAAAAATAGAACTGATTTAAGAGAAGAAATAATATTTACAATAGATGGTGATGATACTAAAGATATAGATGATGCTATATCAATAGAAAAACTTTCTAACGGTAATTATAAACTAGGTGTACATATTGCAGATGTAAGTTATTATGTAAAAGAAAACAGTCCTCTAGATGAGGAAGCCTACAAAAGAGGTACTAGTGTATACCTTGCTAATACTGTAATACCGATGTTACCTCATGAACTATCTAATGGTATTTGTTCACTTAATCCAAATGTAGATAGACTTGCTATTAGTTGCGTGATGGAAATAGATTCTACTGGTGAAGTAGTGGGGTATGATATATTTGAGAGTGTTATTAGATCTAGGATACAAATGACTTATAAGAATGTTAATAGTATACTTGAAGATAATATAACTCCTGAAGGATATGAACCATATGTCGATAGTCTAAAAATGATGAGTGATTTAGCGCATATATTAAGAGAAAATAAAGTAAAAAAAGGCTATATCGATTTTGATATAGATGAGCCTAAGATAATAACTGATGATAATGGAGAAGCAATAGATGTTAAACTTAGAAATCGTGGAGTAGGTGAAAATTTAATTGAGGACTTTATGATTGCAGCTAATGAGACTGTCGCTCGTCATATAACATATATGGAATATCCATTTATATATCGTGTTCACGGTGAGCCTAATGAAGAAAAAGTCAATAATTTCTTGAACTTTGTAAGTATACTTGGACATAGTGTTCATAAAATGAAAAAGATAACTCCTAAGGCTATGCAAGAATTATTAAATGAACTTAAAAGTGTAAAAGAATACGATATACTATCGTCATTACTTTTAAGAAGTATGCAAAAAGCTGTTTATGATAAAACTAATATAGGACATTTTGGACTTGCAAGTAAGTGTTATACACACTTTACCTCACCTATTAGAAGATATCCAGATACAACAGTTCATAGATTACTTAGAACTTATCTATTTGATAAAAATGTAAATATGGATACAATAAAATATTGGGAGCAAAAACTTGTTCCAATCTCACTTCAGACATCAGAACGTGAACGTGCATCTATTGAATGTGAACGTGAAGTTGATGACATGAAGATGGCTGAATATATGGAAAAACATATAGGTGAAGAGTTTAAAGGTATAATATCGGGTGTTATGAGTTTCGGTATATTTGTAGAGTTAGAAAATAAAATAGAAGGGTTAGTTAGAATAGATGATTTAACTGATGATTATTACACATATGATGAGACTACTTATTCACTTATTGGAAATAACAATAAAAGAGGTTATAGATTAGGTGATGAAGTTAAAGTAGTAGTAAAAGCAGCAAGTAAGATAAATCATACAATAGACTTTCTTATAAAGAGATAGACTTTATCTCTTTTTTGTTCTATAATTATATTGGTGAAATTATGAAAAAGAAAAAAAGGAAAGTAAAGAAGACTGTATATGTAGTTTTGCTTATTGCTGTTATATTTCTTATAGGCATAGTAATATTATCACAAAATCACAATGAAAAAAATGTCAATAAAAAGGGTGATAGTGTAAATAAACCTGTAGATAATCAAATTAAGCAACCTGAAGAAAAGAGAATGTCTTTAATAGCAGTTGGTGATGTATTAATTCACGAAAGCGTTTATAAGGATGCAAAGACTTCTGATGGCACTTATAATTTTCATAAGATGTTTACAGATGTTGCACCAATTATAAGTAAATACGATTTAAAATTCTGTAATCAGGAATCAACTATTGGAGGAAGTGCACTTGGAATTAGCGGGTATCCTAGTTTTAATTCTCCGGATGAAATAGGAGATGAAATTGTAAACTTAGGTTTTAATCTTATCAGTCTTGCAAATAATCACGCACTAGATAAGGGAGTAGATGCTATAAAATATTCTAATAGTTACTGGAAAACAAAAGATGTAATAACTGCTGGAACTTACTCTAATATGAATGATAGAGACAATATAAATGTATATGAAAAAAACGGTATAAAGTATGCATTTTTAGCCTATACAACACTTTCTAATAGAACTCCAACTAATGATTATATATTAAATATGTATAGTGCAGATAGGGCTAAGAGAGATATAGAAAGTGTAAAGGATAAGGTTGACGTTATAATAGTGTCAATGCACTGGGGAGTAGAGGATTCAAATACTGTATCAGAATCACAAAAACAAATAGCTGAATATCTGTCAAGTTTGGGTGTAAATATAATAATTGGACATCATCCTCATGTAGTACAAGAAGTAACGTATGTAGGGGATACGCTTGTTATCTATTCTTTAGGCAATTTTATATCTAATCAGTTATCAATAGGTATAAATAATGGAATTGGTCTAATGTATGGTGTAGATATAGTTGTTAAAGATAATAAAGTTTCATTTGAAAATGAATATAAAGAGTTAATACTTGCTTATTCAGAAAATAGTACTAATTTCAAAGTAATACCTTTTTCAAAATTAAATAACGATTTACTTAATAATTACAGTGAGATAGAAAAAAAGTATATTAAAATAGTAGAGGGTGAGAAATAATGATTGAAATAAAAAATAAAAAAGCAACTTTCGATTACTTTATTGAAGAAGAAATAGAATGTGGTATAGTTCTTAAAGGAACTGAAATTAAGTCCATTAGAAATGGTTTAGCAAATATTAAAGATTGTTATGCAATCATAAAAAACAATGAAGTATTTTTACTTAATATGTTTATTGCTAAATACGAGGATGCTAGTATCTTTAATCACGATGAAAGAAGGACTAGAAAACTTTTGTTAAATAAAAAAGAGATACTTAAATTAAGAGATAAAGTAGAAATAAGTGGCTATACTTTAGTGCCTATTAAATTATATTTTAAAGGAAATAAGGTAAAATTATTATTAGGACTTGGCAAAGGTAAGAAGAATTACGATAAAAGAGAATCTATGAAAGAAAGAGATATTAAAAGAGAGATTAATAAATCTTTAATAGAGAAAAATATAAAAAAAGGATTTTAATTCCTTTTTTTAGTCACTATCTTTAACTTCTTCAATGGCACCTGTTGGACACCCTTCTTTTGCATCTATTGCATCTTCTTTTAACTCTTCTTTAATTTCATCAACAATAACTCCTGCAAAACCATCATCTTCTATTTCAAATACTTCAGGACATACTGCTTGACAAGCTCCACATCCAATACATAAATCTTTATTTACTTTTAACTTCATAAATACCTCCATATCAATTATAAATAAATTATATGAAAAAAGCAAGTAAAATATTTTAATATTTAAAAAAGTGTGATATATTATTATTAGGGTGATAGTATGGCTAGTAGAATGGATAGATATAATAATGAAACTTCTATAAGAGGTCGTAGTGATAGAAACAAAAATCTATATAGACAAATAGAAGATTTGGATAGTTATACAAATATCGAAGGTGTAGCCACTATTGAAAAGACTAATGAAATAGATATCTCTAAAGTAAAAGAGATGTTAAAAAATAGAGAAAACTATAAAAAGCAAAGAGAACTTAGAGGTATAATAAAGGAAGAAGAAATAAAAGAAGAACCTACTGTAGAAAAAGAAGAGGAAATTAGAAATTACGATATAAACGATATACTTTCTAAATTAAAAGAAGAACCTAAAGAAGAGAATAAATATAGAAGTTTAGGCGAAGAACAATTTAATGTATTAAAAAGTCTTAATAAAAAAGGAAAAGACTACGATGTAGAAAAAGAGGAAAAAGAATTAAAAGAGTTAATTAATACATTAACTGCTACAAAGGCACTCACAAGTAGTGATGATCCAAATGATGTTGGATTACTCGATGAATTAAAGTCAGATACTATGGTTGGGGATGTATCTTCAATTAAAAAAATTATTGAAGAAGAAAAACAAGTCGCAAAACCACAAGAAGAAGAAAAAGAAGAGATAGATAAATCTTTCTATACATCTAGTTTTGGATTTACACAGAAAGATTTTGAAGAATTAAAGAACATGAATCATAATATAAAAAAGAGTAATAAATTTATAATTATATTACTCGTAGTATTAATAGTTTTAGTTGCTGCGGGTGCTTTATACTTCGTTTTGACATAAAAATAAGTAATTGGCATTACTTATTTTTTTAACTAAATAAATCTGAATGACTTCCCGTATTGATTAATAAAAGCAATAGTTCGTTATCGTTATATTGATAAATTAATAACCAGTCTGGATTTATATGACACTCATTACAGTTTTTATAATGTTTATCATCTATTAGTTTATGATTTTTATATTTAGGGTCCAGTTCTTCTTTAAATGCTAATTTATCGATAACATCCAATAGTTCATCAATATTTTTATTCTTTTGAATTTTCTTTAATGATTTTTTAAATTTTGTAGAAAAAACTACATTGTATTTATACTTAGTCATCTGATAGTAATGCCTTCTTTAAATCTTCTCTATTGCTATATCTTGGGTATTTTTCTTCATTCTTAATCATTTCATTTACTTCGTTTAGTGCTTCTTTTAATTCTTTACTAGGCGTAGGATTTACAACTTCAAAAGGTACTCCGTTTTTCTTAATTACTTGTTTTAAAGTCATATTAATTAGTGTTGTCATGTTTAATCCTAGACTTTTTAAAATATTGTTTGCTTGTTCTTTGTCTTTAGGGTCAACGTGTACATTAATAACACCGCTTGCTATATTTTCCATACTATCCCTCACTTTCTATTATATGGTAGCACATCTCCAACATTTTGTCAATCTATAATGTGTACAATATATATCTAATATCTACATTATTATATGCAATTCTTAAATTATTATTAATAAAAATAAGTAATCACTTTTTACTTATTTTTATTTTAATACATATAACTGCTATCCATATTATAGTAAATATAGATGCAAATATTGGAATAATATTAGTCATTAATTTATCTAGATAGATATTGTATTTTGATAAAAGGATTGTTCCTATTATAATTAAAATACAAGTTATAAAATATAGTAAATTAGTCTTTTTAAACTTTAATGCGCTTTTAACATTATTAGCAATAAAATAAATAACCAAAACATTAAATATAAATATGTCGTATAACAGTTGCATAACTAAAATACTTTCTATTCTTGAATTAAGACCAAATAAAGTTACGTGTTTAAGTACATGAAACTCAGCGTATTCATACAGTGAAGATAATTCATATCCAAATACTGCTAGTGTTTCAAACAATATACCAAATATAGTAATAATAGATAGTATATATGATATTATTAAATATTTTTTTAACTTAGGATTTTCTATACTATCTTTTGGAATCATAGTAAGTAAAACCATAGGAGCAATATTAAATGCATAAAAACCATTTAAACCACTTGCATAATCTTTTAAAGTTGAAACTAAGAAAGGCTGTAAATTAGATATTTTAAGTGACTGAAGTAATCCTAAAAAACTGATTACTAAGAGTAATATATTCAGATAAAAGAGTATATTACTAGTCCTAGATACCGTATTAATTCCTTTAGATAAAATGTAGAAACTTGCAATAGCAAAAAGTATAGCTATAGCAAGAATAGGTGTTTTAGTTAAAAACTGACTTTGTATGAAGCTGCACAAATTCAAATAGTTTAAAGTACACATTAGGTATGCAAATAAAGATGTAATAGTTATAATAACTATGCCTATTTTTCTTTTAAATAGTTTAATAATTTTATCAGGCAGGCTAAGCGATGGCTCGTAGTTCATAATATATTCTACAAGTAATATAAATATAATACCTGGAATAACACTTAAAAGAGGTATAATCCAACTATCTTGTTTCATAGAATTTATTAAAGCATTAAAAGTAATACCGATAATAAATGCTCTAGTAATAAAATAATTTAAGGTTGCTACTTCAAAATTAGTAATCTTTTTTTTCATCGTGTATTTCCTCCAAACTATTTTTAGAAGATACCTTAGTCTTAAGTATCAGTTTACTATCTATATTAACATCTATTTCAGTAAAAACATCATCCCAATCGTCTTTAACGCTCTTAAAATACTTAGGATGGTTTTGATAAAATTTAAGTCCAAAACCAAATATGTCTGATTTATATTTTCTTGCAATACTTAATGCCTCGTTTATATGACTTTTAATCTTATTATTAGATTTCTTTTCTAGTTCTTCTATTACCTTTGAATCCTCTAAGTTAATCTTGCCACGCACCTCTATTATTCTAGCCTCACCTTCAACACTTATATCAACACTCGGCTTACCATTTTTAACACTCGTTTTAATACTAGATTTAAAAGATGTCGTATCTACTACTACATATCCATCTTTATAATTTAAAGTTAAATACATCTCACTTATCATATTATTTATAATATTTATACCTAGACTCTCATCGTGAGTAGTGAAGTCTACAAGTCTATCATCTTTAAATATAGCAAGATTTCCAATTTTAATATACGCTTTAGGCATACTTGATTCTAAGTTCTCTTTATTTTCTCCTTCATCAGGGTCTCCAACAACACTTATAGAGTTTATTGAAGGCTCAATACCATCCCTTAAAAGAATAGATAGTAAATCATTAAAACTTGTCCTTGCTATTGTACCTTGAAGATTAGTTGTAAATTTTAGGTTATCTGCTATATTTTGAGATGGGAAACTAGCAAGAGGAGTTAGGATTTTAAGAGTATTAACTGCTTTAGTATCTTTTGCAATCGCTATATAAAAATTATTTCTCGCACTAGTATATCTAACAAATAAATCTACAACATTTTCAAGACCTTCTTTTGCAATATCTTCTGATACTACAAGCACTGAAAAACTACCTATATAAAGTTCTTTAGGAGATATAAGTCCTATATTCTTTAATGCTTGGAATAGTGACTCTCCATCTTCTGAATATACTACTATTTGAGACTGTGCGGAGTCACTGTTATCCCCGCTACTTTTAGGTGCGTTTGATATTAAAACACTAACCTCATACTTATCATCTTTCTTATCTATTGCTATTCCTGTAACGATAGAATAGTCATTTAACTCTTTATAGTTCCAACAACCACATAAAGTTAATAGTAAAACTAAACTAATTATTATTTTCTTCATTTAAGTCACCCATTCTTTTTACATTTTTAGTTAGATAAGTAGGTCTATTTTTAAGATGTTTTCTTGATAATCTAATCACACTATCTTTAAGGCTTCTAACACTTATAGGACTAAATGGAGTAAGGTATGGAGTTCCTAAGCATTCTAGGCTAGATAGTTTAGCAATAAACATGATAAATATAAGCATAAATCCTACTATACCCATAAATGTCGCACCTAGTATAAATAATATTCTCCATTCTCTAACTGCATCTATGACATCAACATCGTAAAATACGAGTTCTGATATAGATGTTGCAGCCACGACTATTATTACAATAGGTGAGACTATTCCAGCCGCAACTGCCGCATCACCTAATATTAACGCCCCAACTACATTCATCGCACTTCCTGAAAATGATGGAGAGTGAATATCCGCTTCTCTTAATACTTCAAATGTAAGAACGAACAATAATACCTCTATTGCAGTAGGGAATGGCACGCCATCTCTTTGAATTGCGACCGATATTAATAACTGGTCTGGTATTATTTCTGGATTGTATGTCATTAATGCTATGTAGAGTGCGGGTGTGATTAAGGCTATAAAAAAGCAAATTATTCTTATTATTCTTGAAAAAGATATATTAAAAGACTTTTGATAGTTATCTTCAGGTGAATGAATAAAGTCAGTTAGTACTGCAGGAAGAATTAATACAAAAGGTGTATTTTCAACAAGTATTACAATTTTACCATTTAGTAGTGATGTACACGCTTGATCAGGTCTTTCAGTACTTATAACTTTTGGAAAAACTGATTTTTGGTTTTTTTCTATCAACTCTCTTATGTAACCACTATCTATTATTGCATCTATATCAATAGCTTTTAAATCGTCAAGTATTCTTTGTACTTTCCAGTCTGGTACGATATCTTTTATAAATGCAACTGTAACTTTAGTTTTACTTCTTCTTCCAACTTTAACATCCTCGTACCACAAATTTGGGTCCTTAATTCTTTTTCTTATTAAACCTAGATTTTTATTATGATTTTCAGTAAAACTGTCCTTAGGTCCGCGTATAATAGTCTCACTAGTTGATTCAACCACACCTCTATCAAGGTTTGCTCTTGTCTCAATTACTATTGCCTTTGTTGAGTTATCTACAACAATTATAGTAAAACCACTAGCTAGATAGTAAAACATATCTTCATAAGTTTCGCATGTCTTCATGTTACTGTTGTAAATACTGTTTTTAACTTGTTCATAAAACGAATCAAATAATTTTTTTCTGTCCAAATTAATAATAGCCTTATTTAAAAAGTCACTTATCTTATCGTCACTACTAACACTCTCTAAAAATATGTATCCAACTCTATAATTCTTTTTTTCAATTAGTCTAGTTACGATATCGCTACTTTTTCCATTCATCGTATTTATAGTTTCAAATATTTTATTTATATTAGTATCTATTTTCATATACTCACCCTTGTTATTATTGACAGTTTTAAATAATTTATTATATAATAAGTGTGTTATAGGAGGTTTTTATGGATTTTTTAAAATTTGAAGATAGCATAGAAAATAAATATGTAGATATTTGGTCTTTTTATGAGGGTTTAGCGAGAGTTAGAAATAGAGAAGGTTTATATGGATTTATAAATAAAGAAGGAAAAGAAATAATCCCTTGTAAGTATAAAGATGCATCAGATTTTCAAGAAGGATTGGCAGTAGTTCAAAATAAGAAGTATTTATATGGATTTATAAATAATGAAGGTAAAGAAGTAATTCCTTGTAAGTATGAATATGCATTAGATTTTCATGAAGGTTTAGCAAGAGTTTTAAATGCAGAAGATTTATATGGATTTATAAATAATGAGGGTAAAGAAGTAATTCCTTGTAAGTATGAATATGCATCAGATTTTCAAGAAGGATTGGCAGTAGTTCAAAATAAGAAGTATTTATATGGATTTATAAATAATGAAGGT